>JAPOOP010000177.1 GCA_026713385.1 Candidatus Poribacteria bacterium
TCGCTTGCATTAATACTTTTGTTTGTTGTGATAGGCGTTGAAGCAACTGCTGAGGATCTTGGTGGACTTTCTGGGAAAGTCGTCGATTTAGACGGAAACACCGTTGCTGGCTTCACATTTGCCATTCGACCTGTACAACTACACGACGGCTTTCTGGAACCTGATCGAGGGAACCCAGCCGATTTACCCAAGGGAGAAACGGATTCGGCGGGAGCTTTCACTATCAGTGATATCCAGCCCGGGTTTGTTCAATTAATCGCAATTCCAACTCCCTTGCTGGATGCGTTTGAAATGTTTGACCCAGAGAAGTTTCCGCCAGAGGGGGAAATTCCGCCAGAATTGATGAGCCGTGGCGGACTTCATCCAGATAAGAAGATTTTCTCTATTCAAGTCGGAACCGTCACCTTCTTCAATATCGGAGATCACCACTTTTCTGAAGGACTCACCTTTGCACTCGAACCCGGTGTGATTATTGAAGATGTCAAAGTTACCGTTAAATCGCGACTTCGGATTCGTGGACGCGTTGTTTATGCCGATGGCACCGCTCTCACAAATGCCGAGGCAGATCTCACGATGGAACAAAGCCATGAGTTCCGTCCGAATCACGGGGGCAGCGATAGTACCAACTTTTTTACGGATGCCGGCGGTTACTTTACGGAATATGTGGAGGAACCCGGGTTCTATACCCTATCTGTAGAATATAACGACCTTTCTGCAGGCGCGGGTCCCTTTCTACTCAAGGAGGGCGTGCAGCCTGAGGAGATTGTCTTAACGCTCGAAGGTAAACCGGAGCCCGTTGAACCACCCGCTGACGATATTCCGGCTCCCGGTAACATTAAATTCCGCCAGCCACCCACACCGCCGCCAGCAAAAAGTGTGTGGATCATTAATCCGACGAATGGACACGCCTACAAAAAGATTCTTTGTGAAGGCTGGCAGGATGCCCAACGTAAGGCTGTTGCGGAAGGCGCGCATCTCGTCTCTATCAATGACGAAGCTGAACAGCATTGGCTTGAGGTAATTTTTACGCACAAACCCTTTTGGATTGGACTCACCGATGTGGAAGAAGAGGGGGAATGGCAGTGGGATAGCGGTGAACCCGTCACCTACACCAACTGGACAACCCAGCCAATCTTCCGTGATAGACTTCCAGACACTGAAAAGGACTATGTCGTGGTTACTTTTAGACAAGGCGGGTGGCAATCCGCGGGTCCTGAAAGTCCGCTCTGGCGCATGGCACGATGGGCAGTCATCGAAAAAGACGGCTTGGTTTCTACGATAGGTGAATAGGTCGTCTTTATATGTTTTGCTTGTTTTGCTGTTGAAGATGGAAATTCCGAATTGGAAGCGTCCATAGCAAAGTCAAACCACAGGAGGTAAGGGCGATGGCACATTTGTGTTTCAGAAGGAGAGTCTTTACAGTTTTCATTGGGATTGTAGCACTTTTGCTCGTGGGTGTGTGGGAGAGCGACGCGCAGAAGGGGGCATTAACCACTTTCACCGGTCGCGTTGTTGATGGAGCCGGGCATCCGATTGCTGGACTTACGGTGGTCCTCGTTCCCGTTGCGGACGGACATGGGGCGTGGTTTCCGATTGAAGTAAACGAACGTGAGTGGCCTGATGATCCGATGGCGTTTCAAGCGGAAACCGATGCAGAGGGGCGTTTCGCCATTACCGATGCCATTGTCGGTCCCGTGTTGTTAGGATTGTTTCCGTATCATAAGCCAGAGGCACATATCTTAAAGGTCCAAATCGGCGATATATTTCTCTATGCACCTGAAGAATCGTGGGGACGTGGCATTGTATTTTCTGCGGAGCCGGGTGAACGCATTGAGGACGTTGAGGTCACGGTGCAGCGTTTTCTACAATTCCGAGGGAAAGTTCTGAAGATGGACGGAAGTCCGCTCGTCAATGCACAACGTGTCAAGTTCAGAGTAAGGCAACTCAGTTTAGATGGAGAATACAATGGTAGGACGTCATGGACCACAGAAACGAATGCCGAGGGGAACTTCGTACAGTACATTCCCCCTTATGTAGATGGGCCTATGTTTTACTTCATGTCTGTTACATGTCGGGACGGAAGCGCACAATTGGATCCGATTGTGGTTAGACCCTCAGATTTAATGCACGAGGCGATCTTCACCTTCGAGACCCCGCTAATTCCTGATGTGCCCGGGAACGCTGTCCCTCGTTTCCATGGTGGGCTTGACGCGACAGGTGTATGGATTGTCAATCCCGAAAATGGGCACGCCTATAAAAAGGTCCGTTTTAGCGGCGTGGAAGATGCTATCGCACAAGCAGCTAAAGAAGATGCTTATCTCGTCGCTATTAACGATGCGGCGGAACAGCACTGGTTGGAGCGAGCCCTTTCGCCGATGCGAACCTTGATTGGACTCAGCGATATTGAGGAAGAGGGACAATGGCAGTGGCACAGTGGGGAACCTCTCACATATACCAATTGGGCACAGTATGAACCGCAGGATACTGATAATGGAGATGAAGATTACGTCATTATGATGGGTGATAAATGGATAGACATGGGTCCTGGAGACATCCGATGGCGTTTTGTTCAGACAGTGCTTTTTGAAAAGGAAAAACCTCCTGTGAGGAAGTGAGAATTGTGCGTTCACAACGGATGTTTTGTGGAGAGAAAACTATGAAATACACAAATTCCAAAAGAAAAATTCTGATCTGCCGAATGATGGTGGCTACGTTTCTCATCAGTTTTGTTGCGGTGGGTGTTGCTCAGGAAGATACGGGGACTGTTACCGGGCGCGTTGTTGATCCGGATGGGAAGCCGGTTGCCGAGTTGCCGATATTTATTGCACCTCTTGATGATGATGGCGATGGATATATGTCGCCAGTATTTTTGCCTAATGAGCACGCGCAGTTGCGCCGGGCACACACGGATTTAGAAGGGCGGTTTTCCATAACGGATGTCCCCTCGGGGCCAGTACACATCGGTGCCCTTCCTTACGATATAGATACACGCCTGCCCAAGGACTTTGAAGAGATTGTAGAGGTATTCACGTCCAGAGATTGGACGGAACTTACGCAAGACGATGTAGATGCGTTCGTTTCCAGTAACTTCGGTATGGATCCAGAGGACTTTGAACCGGATGTTGAAGTCTTGTCCCTCCGTATCCAAGGGTTTACTTTATACCCGCGCAACGATTATGATGAAATCGCTTTTGGTCTCAAACCGGGCACGCATCTTAAGGACGTGGAAGTCACCGTGCAACCACGGATGCGAGTTCGCGGACGTGTCCTTTTCAAGGACGGAACCCCACTTGCCAATACACGCACCCGCCTCTACACTAATACTGGTTCTAGCAGCGGCGGCGAGGACGTGTGGGTAGACCCTGACGGATACTTCATCCTCTATATAGATGAAAAAAATGACGCTGCATTCTACACAATTTCCGCGGAATACCAAAATCTTTCTGTGGAGGCTGAGCCGATTCGCCTCGACCCCGGGGACCGATTCGACGGACTGACGTTGACGTTTGACAGTGAACCGATTCCCGCCAAACGATCCCCTCAAAAAACTGAAACTGACGAGCCTGCACCCTCTCCTCCCGCATCAGAATCACCGTCGAGACCAACGTCTAATGATGTATGGGTCGTCAATCCCGAAAATGGGCACCGCTATAAACGGGTTCACTGTGAGACTCGCGACGATGCCATTGCCCAAGCCACCGAGGAGAAAGCACATCTTGTCGTGATTAATAACGCGGAGGAGCAGGCGTGGTTAGAGGCAGTTTTCGGTCATAAATTCTATTGGATAGGGCTCAAGCGTGTCCCCACGACAGGTGCCCTTTCTAAACGGACAAAAGAATGGTGGCAATGGGATAACGGCGACCCTATCACCTATGCAAACTGGTTACCCAACGATTTCTTTTCTGAGTCCTTGGATGCCAGCGACAGAGACTATGTAGTTATGACTCTCACTAATGGGAAATGGTATGCGGTGAGTCCTAATAGTGTTATCTGGCGTATGACGAAAATGGCAATCCTTGAAAAACCGGATAAGCTTGATGGGCAATAATATTTGTCAGTCTGTGATTTATCTCCAGCAAAATTATGCACCAGTTTTACACCTAAGAAGCGTCACTATAGAGCAATCGGAGGTGATGCATGAAAAATATCGATGTTGAGCTCATTCACCGTGTTCTTGATGGCGACGATACTGCCTTCACTGAGCTTGTGAAAAAATACCAAAAACCGGTTCACGCGCTGGTGTGGCGTAAGATTGGGGATTTCCACATCGCCGAGGAAATTACGCAGGATACATTCTTAAAAGCATATCGGGGACTGGCAACGCTGAAGAAACCACAGAGTTTTGCGAGTTGGCTTTATGTGATTGCTGCGAACCACTGCAGTACATGGCTGCGTAAAAAACGTTTGCAGATGCAGTCGCTTGAGGAAACGAGTCGTGCTCGGTTAGAAAAGGCGACATATTCCGGATATGTCATTGCAGAAAATGAGCGGACAGCGGTGGAAGCACAACGCGAAGTCGTGAAGAAGTTGCTTTCAAAACTCCAAGAAAGTGAACGCACGGTGATCACACTGCACTACTTCGGTGAAATGTCCAGTGCAGAGATCGGCACGTTTTTAGGGGTGTCAGCAAATACTGTTAGGAGTCGTCTCCGCCGGGCGCAGCAGCGTTTAAGGAAGGAAGAACCGATGATTCGAGAGGCTTTGAACAATTTTCAAATCGCGCCGCACCTCACTGGAAATATTATGCGTGAAATTGCGCGTATGAAACCCGCTGTGCCTGCTGGCGGTAAACCGATAGTGCCGTGGGCAATTACGATTTCTACAATGGCAGTGGTGCTTTTGATGTTGGGTGTTGGAAGCCAGCAATACTTATCACGTTTTCAGAAACCGTATAGTTTCGATGCCAGGTCAGAGATGACAGTTGAACTCATTGAAGCCCCTATTGTGCTGAATCTTGAGTCCGAACCGGATATTCGGAATCAATTTGGCAACGAAGATGCAATCGGTAGAGACGATGGGACGCATCGGAACCCGGATGCAACACTATTCTCCTCCGCCTCCGGTCACATCCTTGATGAAGCCGGGAAACCGGTTTCTGGGATCAAGATAGCCGTTACACCTATGATAGATGGCAATGGGGCTTGGTTTCCAATTCGTGGGCACGAAGGTGCTCTCGAAAATGCGGCGGCACTCCACGTGGAGAGTGATGCAGAAGGACGTTTTACGATCACCGAGTCTATCTCCGGTCCCGTACTGTTGTCGCTTTTTCCACTCCGTGACTCGTCAGTCCGAATGTTAAGGGTTCAAATCGGTGAATTGTTGTTCTATGCAAGCGGAATGATGGATCGTGGAATTGTCTTTACTCCAACCCCGGGTGAGTCCATTGAGAATATTGAAGTTACGGTGCAAGGTCCGCACATCCGAGCGAAAGTGCAACGCATGGATGGGAGACCGATCACCAATGCGAGAATCAGACGCCGTTTACGAAGGGTGAGTCTGCAGGGTAATTCTTCTGGGTCTGGAAGTGAACATACAGACGCTGAAGGGTACTTCACGCACTATGTCGATAGGGAGCTAAAAGAACCAATCTTTTACATGTTTTCGGTGACATATCAGGGACAGACTGTGGACGCAGACCCGATTTTACTTAAACCTGGTGATCCGACACACAACATTGTTTTCACTTTTGCCGGTTTGCCGGAAGAACCGTTGCAGGCGCGGCGTAGAAATTTCGCGAGCGCGTCCGCCTCAACAAATTCTATCGCACAGAATATATGGGTGATACAACCGGACTTTTCTCGGCAAACTGAGGGACACGCTTATAAGAAGATTAAGTGTGAAAATTGGGAAGCCGCGCGAACCCAAGCCGCCGCGGAGGGGGCATATCTCGTTGCAATTAACGATGCAGCCGAACAGAAATGGTTGCAGACTGTCTTTGGGAATCAACCGAGTTGGATTGGACTGAATGATACTGTGCAAGAGGGAGAATGGCGGTGGGACAACGGCGAACCGCTTACCTATACCAACTGGGAATTTCAGGAACCGCATGATGCAAACAATGAAGATGAAGATTGGGTCATCATGGGTCCTTCAGGAAAATGGGAAGACATTAACCCTTCGGACGGTCAATGGCGCTGGATCCAAACGGCAATTATTGAGAAAAAAGTGTCCCCTATGAAGAAATAAGTCTTGTGTTTCACCGGAAGGAGAAAAATTGTGAAACGTTCAGAAACCCGCAACAAGATTTTGGCATTCCTGATGGTAGTTGGTTCGCTTTTCATCGAATCCGCTTCGCATAGCATTGCTGACGAGGAAACCGGAACCTTCTCCGGACGCGTTGTGGATGTAGAAGGAAATCCTGTTCCGAAATTGCCGGTTATGATTGGACCTGCTATGGCTATAGGAACGAGGATTCGATCCGCCTTTTTTTCAATGCAATATCCTATTGTGCGACGCACACTTACAGATACGGATGGACGGTTTTCCATTACGGGTATTGCTCCGGGATTGTCCTACTTCGGGGCACTCCCTTACGATATAGATGCACGCCTGCCAGACGACTTTACGGCGAAGATTACAAAGGCTATGGAAGAGGAAGATATAGTTACCCTCCACGCGAGCGGAATTATGGAGATGCAGGATGATTTTGAGCCCGATGTTGAGGTTTTATCTCTCCGTATCCGAGGGATAACCTTCTATTCACGTACCGACCATGAACAAATTGGGTTTAGCGTCAGGTCCGGAACGCATATTGAGAACGTAGAAGTCACAGTGCAACCTCGGATGCGGATTCGAGGACGCATCGTTTTCAAAGATGGGACACCCCTTGCAAGCGCACGGGTCCACCTCCGCTTCCGTTCTCGGACTGTCGATGGGGCACGTAGCGGAGCGTCGGGGGGGAGACCGCAAACGGATGCTGCGGGGTATTTCGTCCATTATCTCGATGAGAAAGATGATGCTGCGTTCTACACGTTTTCGGTGGAATACCAAGGTATTTCCGCAGAGGCTGGTCCCATTCGCATTGATCCAGGGGAACGTCTTGACGGATTGACCTTGACGTTTGATAGTGAGCCAGTGTCCCCACGACCATCGCCTCATGAGATAGCATTTGATCCCTCTACGACACCTCCACCGAAAAGACCGTCTATACCGTCATCTGAGGAGGTCTGGATAGTCAATCCCGCGAATTTGCATGCCTACAAACGGATTTATTGTGAAACTCGCGACCATGCAGTCGAACAAGCGAAGGCAGAAAACGCGCATCTTGTCACTATTAACGATGCAGCAGAGCAAACATGGTTAGCGGGGGTTTTTGGGCATAAGCTCTATTGGATCGGACTCAGCCGCGTCCCACCGTCAGGCACAACTTCTAACGGAACACAATGGCGATGGGAGAGTGGTGAACCTATCACTTACGCCAACTGGTTACCCGATTATATCTTTGCTGAATCCTTGGATGTTAACGGGAGGATCTATTCTGTTATGACGTTCACCGATGGACAATGGTATGCCGTTGGTCCTGACAGTCTCCTCTGGCGTATGACGGAGATGGCGATCCTCGAAAAAGCAGATGTATTTGATAACTCTCCTGCCCAGGTGAAATGATCGTTTGGCATCTACGGCCGTTCAATTACTCTTGTGCAATTTTTCCAATTAATTTGCCAATCCTCACCACAAAGTCTATGATGCGTTAATGTTAGGCATATATCTTTCAATTTAATGCACTAACTTGGGCAGGATGTGTAGAACGTTCTGCTCGCAGAAAAAGGAGATGGCTTATGGAGTGCCAAAACCTTTTGTATGGAATTGTGGTAATTCCCCTCCTGATTTGCACCCTACTGGCTTGTGGTGAAACTGAAGATGCCTCCTCTGTCGCGTTATCCGAAACCGTGATAGAA
>JAPOOP010000176.1 GCA_026713385.1 Candidatus Poribacteria bacterium
GGCGACGTACGTCCCCACCCCGAATATCCCATGTTTCAGCACCCTACCCGTTGGGGTATCCACCAATCCGCTCTCTGTAAATATTTCACCCTTAACCGAATGAGGGATCGTAATGAAGGCAGAAACAAGCAGAACGAGCAAGATCCGATGCTTAACCATTCATGCTACTCCATGTACCGGATACCGGAAGACGTGCCGATGATAATTTTGTCGGCACGATTGACAAAAATCCCATTCTCCACGACTCCCGGAATATTGTTCAATCGTAACTCGATCTCTTCAGGGTCAGGAATCCCATCAAAGTGGCAATCAAGGATATAATTACCGTTGTCAGTTATTAGTGGATGTTGGTTTCCATCCTCGGCAGATGTAAGACGTAACGTTGATTTCCCAGAAATCCGGTTGACTTCGGTCTGTGTCGCTTCCCATCCGAACCGAACAATTTCGACAGGAAGTGGAAAGGTCGTGCCGAGGACGCGTGATACCTTGCTCTCATCAACAACAATCAATATCTCTTTAGATGCGTTGGCGATGATTTTTTCTCTGACGAGTGCTGCGCCGCCACCTTTGATGAGATTGAGGTTTTTGTCAACTTCATCGGCACCGTCAATCGTTAAATCTATGGTAGGATGCATTGCGAGCGTCGCGAGCGGTATCTGTTGCGCTATCGCTATTTTCTCGGTTCCGGCTGAGGTGGGGATACCAACAATATCGAGCCCTTCCCGCACCATATCGCCAATTTTCAGGAGTGCATAGTAAACAGTGGAACCCGTCCCTAATCCAACAACCATGTTCGATTGGACGCTCTCTGTTGCTTTTTCTGCGGCTATTTTTTTTTGATTTTCTATGTTCATGATGCCTATAAGTTTACCAGAAAATTCCCCTGAAATCAAGGGATAATCTGACCTCGGTAGGAGGTATCTCCGAATCCCGACCGCTGACCACTAACTGCTGACTGCTGACCGCTGACCGCTAACGATTTGACTTATTTCGCGGATTCTGTTAAAATAACCGTTATGAGGAATAAGATTCGCCATAGCAAACTGGTAGTTGGGCAATTAGTCGCCGAACCCGGAGACCGAATAGAAGGACATATAAGGGTCGGCAGCATGCCCGACGGAACAGCTGTCCGACTGCCTGTGGTGCTAATCAACGGGAGGTACCCCGGCAAGACACTCTACATCCAAGCGATTAGTGACGGAGATGAACTCAACGGAATCGCTGTCATTCACGAAATACTCTCTACAATCACACCAGAGCAATTATATGGGAAGATTATCGCCGTACCGCTCGTCAACTACCATGCGTTTCACACGAAACAGGCACTGAATCCCGTGGACAACCGCAAAATGAACCGCTGTTTTCCCGGTAGACGCGATGGAACATCAAGCGAACGGATAGCATATCACCTCTTTCGGCGCGCTATCCAGCAAGCCG
The DNA here is from genome assembly GCA_026713385.1 of Candidatus Poribacteria bacterium. GTDB lineage: Bacteria > Poribacteria > WGA-4E > WGA-4E > WGA-3G > WGA-3G. Next base: position 1,438 of record JAPOOP010000176.1, read on the forward strand.
ATTACTGTCTCGATCTACACCAAGGCGGCGTACACCCGATGATCGACGAAGTTCGCGTACGCGTTGACGAGAAGCACGCGCTTCATAGCACCTGCCTTGAACTCGCACGCGTCTTCGGCATAGGATATATCCTCAATCAAAAGGGACCCGAAGGGCAACTCGCGCAAGCGGCACCAGAAGTCGGTATTCCAACCATCGATCCCGAATTAGGTGGCACCCACGGGTGGGATGCAGAGAGCATTGAGAAGGGAGTGCGCGGCGTGCTCAATGTACTACAATATTATAAATTTATTGTCGGGACACCGCAGATTCCTGACCGCCAGATCGTTGTCAAAAAATTTGTACCGGTCCTCAGCAACGAAGGCGGGTTTGTCTACTACAAAGCAGAATTGTATGAACAACTTGCGAGGCATCAACCGGTAGCTGACATTTGTGATGTCTTTGGCAA
>JAPOOP010000175.1 GCA_026713385.1 Candidatus Poribacteria bacterium
AGCCAACGAAGTTGAAGGACCGGAGATTTGTGCACTCTCTCGCGTTGTGGAGAAGGACATTACTGCCGCATGGAAAGCTATTGAGGACGCACCACGTGCCCGTATCCACACTTTTGTCGGAACATCACCGATTCACATGGGACGTATTACACGGACGACCCCCGAAGATACACTGCGAATGGCAACCGATGCAGTTGCCTATGCAAAGAGTTTATGTGAAGGACACCCGGATGCGAATGTCGAATTTTCACCAATGGACGCGGGGCGGACGGAATTGGCGTTCCTTTATGAAGTCGTTGAAGCGACGATCGCCGCAGGCGCAACTGTTGTCAATATCCCGGAAACCGTCGGATGGACAGTGCCAACGGAATTCGGGAACTTGATTAAAGGCATCATGGAGAATGTGCCGAATGTTAACGATGCCATTATTAGTGTCCACTGTCACAACGACCTCGGTTTAGCGGTGGCGAACAGTCTTATAGCGGTTGAGCAAGGCGCACGGCAGGTGGAGTGCACAGTCAACGGACTCGGAGAACGTGCTGGTAATACTTCGCTGGAGGAGGTCGTTATGGCGATCCGAACCCGACGGGATTACTTCAAAGCGTATTATACCGACATTAACGCGAAAGAGATCGTCCCAATCAGTCGGCGTGTGAGTCGCACGATGGGCATTGCCGTTCAACCGAACAAGGCGATTGTCGGGGCGAACGCATTCGCGCACAGTTCAGGTATCCATCAGGACGGTATCATCAAATCGCGTGTGACCTTTGAAATCATTGATCCGAAAGAGATCGGATGGAAAGAGAGTCAACTGATTCTCAGCCCACGTTCCGGGCGCAACGCCCTCAGACACCGACTCAGCGAACTCGGCTACGAAGTGGACGCTGATCAGTTGGACAAAGTCTATGATAGATTCCTGCGGGTCGCGGATAAGAAGAAAGCGGTGCAGGATGCCGACCTTGAGGCGATCATGAGTGATGAAATTCGCTCTGTTCCTGCTGTCTTTGAGTTGGATTATATCCAAGTCGTCAGTGGAACGAGAATTGCATCGACAACGACAGTCGGTGTTCGGACGGAAAGTGGCGTGGTTGAGAGAGCCTCAACTGGGGATGGACCGGTGGATGCGGCATTTAAGGCGATTAGCCAAGTCATTGATATTCAACTCAATCTCATCGACTACCAGATCCGTTCTGTAACCGAAGGGGAAGACGCAATTGGCGAAGTCTCGCTGAAGGTACAGGACAACGGAAACATTATCACGGGACACGGTGCCAGTACAGACATCATCGAAGCGAGCGCACGGGCTTACATCCACGCTGTTAACAAGCTCATTCAGATCCGTTCGGAAGGATAATATTTCCAGATACAATTCGGCGAAAGGGGTTTTGAAGCCTCTTTCGCCGTTTTTTTTGCGTGGTAGGAGAGTCTCCAAATCCCGACTTGTTCCATACAACCGACAGAAAACTCTAAACATCTTTGTTAAGATTGGGGTTTTTTGTAATTTGATGCACGTTTTTCGCTTTTGAATTACGTCATTAATAATTGTAAGGCTATTACTCGTGATTCAGGTAACAATTATGCACTACACTCAATTAACCTTGGTCACGGAAAGTGAGTCGTTAAAAATCATGGCTAATTTAAAAAACCTATTTGGGACAGTCAAAACGAACTTTAACGCGCCTCACGAAGTCAGTCTGCGTATTGAAGAACAGGACAGGGGATTATCTGAGTCCGAACGGCAAATGCTTCGGTTTCTACCGCAAAATTGTCGGGTATTGGACATCGGATGTGCAACCGGTAGGACATCAATTGTCCTTGCTAAAGAAGGACATGTCGTCACAGGTATAGATGTTGCTGAACGACTCATCGAAAAGGCACGGACGGCTACTGAAGAACGTGGACTGGCAATTACCTATTATGTTTGTGAACCGCTGACGTTGCCATTTCCGGATGATGCTTTCGATGCGGTGCTGATGTTGAAAACGTACTGTTATGTTCCCAAACGCCAGAATCGCGTTGCTTGGTTAAATGAGATTGCACGTGTATTGAAACCCAACGGTTGGCTCTTTTTAGTTCAATATATCATTGACGGAATATTCGACAATTACGACCCGATTCATGAAGAAAACCAGCAGCGTTTCCCAGATGATATCCTTGAAACTTTGGAGGAAGGGAGTAGTTTCTCTGAGGGGGATGAGTTCGTGACATTTATCCGCTATTTTCTTGAAGCGGATCTGAGGACTGAGTTAGTAAGTGCTCCGTTTCAAATTATGGATTCTTTTCGAGAAGATACGTTATGCTACTATGCCTTGAAGAGTCAACTTTGATGTAACGTAAATTCGATATGAGGATCGGGTTCGTGTAGGTTGGGTTGAATGAACCTGTGATGTCCAATGCTGGTGTCCCAAGTACATGTCGAATCAAAGTAGCGTGATAGACACTTAAAAATGGGGTGAAACCCAACTTTGTAGCCGAAGATTCCTTAAAATCTTAAGAGGGAAGCGTTGGGTTTCACTCGGATTTTTTCCAAAAATTGGTGGTTTTCTGAAGTTAATCTATCTCGGAGAACTACCAATCCTCAAC
>JAPOOP010000174.1 GCA_026713385.1 Candidatus Poribacteria bacterium
CGGATGGGACGGGTGCCGATAACTTTATATTCTTTCTTTTCAGCCATTACGTATATACCTCCAATTCATGAGACTACGTTTGTATGAAGTTAAGCAGAGGTTTCCTTGGCGGCATCTATCACCGCTTTGACAATTTTATCATAGCCGGTACAGCGACACAGATTCCCCGCCAACCAGTACCGAATTTCATGTTCGGTTGGATTTGGGTTGCTATCCAGCAATGCCTTGGCACTCATTATAAAGCCGGGTGTGCAAATACCACATTGGAGTGCGGCGTTCTCTAAGAACGCGTCTTGGATAGGGTGCAGCTTGTCGGGTTCCGCGAGACCTTCTATGGTTTCGACAGATTTGCCTTCAGTCTCTACACCGAGGACGAGACATGAATTGACGAGTCTCCCATCGAGGATGACACTGCAAGCTCCGCAATTTCCGTTGTTGCATCCCTCTTTAGCACCTGTAAGGTGGAGTTCATCCCTGAGAACTTCGAGGAGGCTTTGCCGGGATTCGCAGAGAAATTCTACTGTTTCGCCATTGATAGTGGTTTGAACGTGCGATTTTCTCGCCATAATATGGTTCCTTTCACGCTTCTAACGATTCGGGCTTCGTTCCGTTTCGTCCGTTGTCCAAAATGGATTGCCGTTAAAAAATCAAAAAAATCTACGCTGCGTCTCGGATTCTCTGGATTGCCCCGTTGAGTGCGCGTCGCGTCAGCACACCGACGAGGTGTGTCCGCTGCTCGGCAGTCCCACGCATATCGCTAATTGGGCGTGCGATGGCTTGTGCGGCTCGTGCGGCATCATCAATCGCGGCATCAGAAACCTCGCGACCGGCGAGTGACGCGCTCGCATCTTCAGCAAAGAGCGGTGTGGGTGCGACAGCAGCGAGTGCAATACGGGCAGAGACAATTGTCTGTTTCGCAGCATCAAGTGTCACAGAAGCTCCGGCACCAACGACAGCGATATCCATCTCATTACGTGGGATAAACCGGAGATAGAAAGAACTGGAATTGCTTGCGGGTGCTGGTATCTTCAGAGAGACGAGCATCTCGCCGGTTTCCAGAGCGGTTTGCCCTGGGGCTGTGCAGAACTGTTCGACAGGTAGTTCACGCTCACCGTTGGGACCGACAATGACACACGTAGCACCGAGTACAATTAGCGGCGGTATGCAATCCGCAGCGGGTGAGGCGTTACACAAATTACCACCAACACCAGCGCGTCCTTGAATGGCGGTGCCACCGATAATTTTGGTTGCATCGATTAAACCGGGATAGGCATCACAGATGGCATCAACGGCGTAAGTCTTATAACACTCGACTGCAGCACCGAGTGTTAAGCCGGCGTTTGCATCGTAATCTAAGACGTTCACCTCTGGAATGGATTTGACATCAATCATCAAGCCAACGTCTCGACGTCCCTCTCGGACATTAACGATGAGGTCGGTCCCACCCGCTAAGATGCGAGCTTTTTCCCCGTTTTCATTAAGCAGGGCAACGGCTTCCGGTACCGTTTTCGCGGCAACATAGGAAAAATCTTGCATAAACGGTATCTCCTTTCATTAATATAAGTGGAATTCACAAAGGGCTGAGGCGCGGAGACCTCGCCACAGAAATTGGTATC
>JAPOOP010000485.1 GCA_026713385.1 Candidatus Poribacteria bacterium
GTGACAGAGCCACGAATCTTGTCCATATTAAACGATGTCGTCTGTCCGAGATACCCCGGCACAACGCTTACATGATTCTGCGTGAGCATCGTCGGAATCGGATCGTGCTTTGCGGCGAATTCAAAGAGTTTGAAATCCTCAACCCCGCTCTGTGCATCCCGATCAGGATTCGGATTGTCAATGTCTGAAAATTCGTATCGGAATGGGTTCGTGTAGAGGTTAAAACTTTCAAATGCCAAAGTGCGCTGAAAGTCGAGTCGCGTCTGGGCATCCGAATCAATCGGTGTTCCGTCCAATTCAGGGGCAACGATATCGATTGCGCCCCCGCGTGCCGCCAAAGCAATGTCGAGCGTTTCTGGGGCAGAACACATGGCGAAGACAAACCCACCGTTGATGATATAATCAGCGATCATCTGTGCCGTCTGTCCTTTATGCTGCGCTACCCGCCGGAATCCTGCTTCTGTGGCGGCTGTTTCAAACATCAGCATCCGTTGCTGATACCAGACCTGCGTGGAAAATGCGGCGTGGAACTTGCCGTGCTGACCTGTAAAGTCCTCGTGGTGGAGGTGTAGCCAGTCGTAATTCTCTGTCTCTAACACACCACTTTGTACCTCTTTGTCCCAGATTTCGTCGTAGGGGATCTGTGCGTAATCCAAAGCGATTTTAACTGCGTCGTCCCAAGGATCTCGGTAAGGTGATGCCTCTGATGGCGCATACACAGCGATTTTCGGGGCTTTTTCCAATAGGATCTCGTCCATGTTGCTACCTTCGAGGACAGATTCCTTTATACTGAGATAGTCAGCATGGTTTATCGGTTCGAAGCGAACACCCATCAATGCTGCACGCATTCGCACGTCTTGCGAATCGGGCAGGACGAACGCACCGCCGCGATAGTTGAGCCACCAGTAGCATCGGTACTCACGCGGCACCTCTAATGCCCAGTAGGTCAAACCGTAAGCCTTGAGGTGATTGGTTTGTGCCCCGATCTCCATCGGTATCAGCAGCCATTCCGCCACAGCCGGGTTTACTGTCATAACGGACAATATTAATATAAAAACTAAGATTTTTAAACGATTCAATTTTTTAGTCATTACTTTCCGGGGGGTGGCGCATTAGAAGCACGTCCCAAGGCTGCGGGTTCGCTTCCAAACACGATCTTCCCATTGGACATCAGCGGTGCCTCGGTCGTGTCTGGGTTTTCCGTATCAATTTGCCAGAGTTGTCCATTATTTTCGTAGAGGATCCAGCGTCCGTCCGGCGGTATCCATACCGGATGCGATCCACCTTTTTGCGTTAACTGCCGTTCTGTCGGCACACCGGCATCTGAGTAGGTGGTGAGCCAAATCTGTTGATAAGTGCCTTCAGTTCGCGTGAACGCTAACTGATTCGGATTCGCGGGTGACCATGTCGGTTCCGTATCATCAGCAGGGGACACCACGACCGGTTCCACACTTGTTGTCACTTGGTCAAAAGCGTAAATGTTTCGGTTTTGTCCCGCGTCGTCAGGATTTTCGACTGTTCCGGCAGTGACGTAAGCAAGCACAGTGCCGTCGCTGTTCCATGCGGGTGTGAAACTCTGTAGTGCCGTTGATGGCACAATAAACTCGGATTCGGTCGGGATATGCCAGATGATAACGCGACTCCGATTCCCATACTCCGGGCGTGCATAGGCAACATAATTCGCGTCTGGCGATATTGCCACATCTCTCGCCATCTGTCGGCTGTCAAGTAGCAAAGCACCGTTGAGTTTCTCACGACTTCGGACGATAACGTTTCCTTCCCTATCCTGAAAGAGGAGTGTGCCATCGTTTGCGACGGTTGGGTTGTGTCCAGCACCCAATGGAGCATTGCTGCCATCCGGGGCAAGTCCCCAAATTATATCGTCGTAAGCAAAGTAGATATGCGCTGGTAATTGTTTTGTTGTAGACACCCCATCTGAAGTGATGTCTGCTTTCGGGGTAAAACGCTCTTCATTCCCCAATTCCCAACCTGCTCCGTTGGCTCTCCAGAGAAAACCGATGCCCTTTGTCCAATATTTCCACTCCTCGTTCATGCGTCCATTGCGGGTGAGTCTAAAAATATCTTCAGGTTCACCATACTGTTTTTTAATTTCCCAACGTCCACCGTCCTCTATTTCCGCCATGTTCCCCTTTTCGTCGATGTAACTGGCGAGGATATTGATGTCAATATGTGCGGTTGTGTGTTCGGGAAACACGTTGACCGCAGTGGGTTCGCCGCGCGCCGGGCGACGCGTGCCATATATACCGACCCCATCGGTGATTCCCGTTGTTCCGTCATTATTTGCATCCATCACTGCCATGACGTAGTAGATCCCCGGTAGGACGCTCACCTGATAATTATTGTCTCCCGCCAGAGAAATAGGCATGGCGATCGGTGCACTGAAATCAGGGCTATAAGAGAGGGTCAAAATTCCTTGTTGAACGGAGTGTCCATCCCATATTATACGTCCTGCGATCCTGCCCTGTTCGATATGTGTTTCGATGCCGGGAGGGGCGGCATGAAGAAGTCCATTCGCGTCATAACGCGCACTTATCACAAGTTCGATGTCTCGGTTCTCACCCTCCATCAGAACAATCGGAGCCGGCGGTTGTGTCGTGATGTCCAGTGTCCCGTAACCGCCCAAGCCGTCGCCATCGCTGTATCTACCGTCTTTATCGGCATCGGAATTAACAATAACGTAGTATTCTCCCGATGGAAGCGCGATGCGGAATATACCGCCAGCCGCTGTTTCTCCACTGGCAATCGGCGTGACTAAAGCCGATTCGGCATATACTTCAACACGTGCCGTTGCGTCTTCAGGA
>JAPOOP010000172.1 GCA_026713385.1 Candidatus Poribacteria bacterium
CTGTTTCCGTTACTCACACAACGTTTCGGATATTTGGACGGTGGACTCCTGATCAGCGGTTATTTGGGTATCATCCTCATCAGTTCCTCCTTCTTGGCATTAGGCTTACTGATGTCGTCAATGTGTAAAAACCAACTCGTTGCGGCGTTGACGAGTTTCGGCATCCTCATAACGCTCTGGGTGATCGGTTCGCTCTCAGCTCGTGGTGGACCGATAGCGAACTTCCTGAGTTACCTGTCGCTACCAGAACACTACCGAGATTTTGCCCGCGGTATCATCCTGTTGAAAGATGTTATCTACTACATCAGTTTCACATGTGTCTGCCTATTTGCGACGTTCAAGTCCATTGAATCATCAAAGTGGAGATAGGAACATGGAAGCCAACAAAAGCGTTACAGGACCGGTTCTCGGTTTTCTAACGCTAATTTTCAGTTTCATTGCGATCGCCAGTTGGATATTTCAAGCGAGGCTGGTTTTTTGGATCTGTCTCTTGCTCGCGCTTATCTCACTCGGCATTTTCGCACGCTTGCGGTTTACGGACTTCATGAATTTCTTCATCAGTCGCCAAGCGCGCTACGGAGCGAACGTTGCTTTGAGTATCGTTGGGGTTATCGGCATCGTGGTTTTTGTCAATGCTATTATTGTCCAGCGGTTCGATAAAAAAGCAGACTTAACGAAGTTACAGCTTTACACACTTTCGGAGCAAACGAGGACCGTGCTCAAAGACGTTAAAAAAGAGATCCAGATAATAGCGTTTTTCAGCGACGACACCTCGCAGTCAGCGGCTCGTGCGAAAGATATGTTAGAATTGTACCAGCGTGAAACCGAATTTTTAACCATTTCATTTAAAAACCCTTACATCGACCTTCAACTTCGCGACAAGTATCAACTGAGGTACGATGGAACAATCATTTTCGATAGTGGAGACCGGCACGAAAAAATTACCACTGTTGAGGAACAGAAATTCACGAGCGCACTTCTGAAACTCATCCGAGCCGAAACGAAAAAAGTCTACTTCCTTGTAGGGCACAAGGAACATGAAATCACTGACTTCAATAACGATGGATATAGCGAAGTACGGACAGAGTTAGAGAATCAGAACTATGCCGCGTTTCCGCTCTCGCTCTTGACAGAACCGGACATCCCCACAGATTGTGACTTACTTGTTATTGCCGGTCCAAAAAACCCTTTGACCCGCAATGAAATTGACATAGTGGCGAAATACTTAAAACGTAGTGGAAAACTGTTCCTGATGCTCGACCCATCGATCACCTCTGCAGAAGATGTAAACAGACGGATCGTCGGACTCATGAGGAGATGGGGAATCGCGATCGGAAACGATCTCGTCATCGACGAAACCCAGTTCGTCCCACTGTTTGGACCCAGAGCACCGGTACCAGGACTTGAATTGCACGAAATTACGCGTTCTATGAGAGATCCTGTAGCATTTCCTGTGACTCGTTCTGTCACGCCTATAGCAGACAGCGCTTCAAACCTAAGCGTCAAATCGCTTGCCAAGACGGTTGGTGGAATAAACGACAGTTGGGGCGAAAAGCAACGCGACACTGATGGCACTTTCAGCGGAACCTTTACCTATATGCCCGGTGCAGACACGCCTCCACCGGTATCCGTTGCCGTTGCTGCCGAGCAAAAAATCGATGAAAACAGCGATGGGAACGCCACACGCAATCCGACCCGAATCGTCGTTTTTGGAGACTCAGATTTCGCAGTGAATGCCGCGTTCCGAGAGGCAAACCGCGACCTCTTTCTATTTACAGTCAATTGGCTTACATTAGAGGAGGATCTCATAGCGATCCGTCCTATCGATTTACAGGGGCAAACGCTGCGTCAAATGCGCGTTCACGACATTCGTTTAGTGCAAATAACATCTGTCTTCCTGATACCTTCAATCGTTTTTATTGCTGGGGTAATCGTGTGGTGGCAACGCCGTAAAGGAGAGAACGCGTGAATTTCAGGACTACTCTTATCATCATAGTTCTCCTCGCAGGATTTGCAGGTGCGTATTTTCTATTTTTCCAGCAATCGCCTGAGAAAACATCAACAGACGAAAAACCGCCGATTCATCAAGTCTACGACATAGGTAGAGAAAAGGTTCAACAGATAGAGGTCACGTTCGCGGATACGGCATATCAAGATCTGAAATTGGTAAAAGACGCAACGGGGAACTGGCAACTCAAAAGCCCGTTTCAGGCAGATGCCAACAGCGAAAAAGTGAGCCAAATGATAGATGACATCCTCAACAAACGCGTCAAACAGACCCTTGAGGTGACAGAGTTGACGCAGTATGGGCTGGATACACCCAGCATAACACTCTCGCTTTGGACAGCAGAGGCATCACCAGCGGTAACCTTTTTTATCGGTAAGAAAGCAATTAACTTTTCTGTTTATGTCAAAGAGAAATCCCAAGCACATATCTTTTTGATTGAATCCAGCGCGCTTGACGATCTGACGAAATCTCCGACAGATCTCCGCGACCCGTCGGTTATTAAGTTCAACACGGAAACGGTGTCTAACATTCAGTTTACGTTCAGAGATACTGGGGCAACCTCCAAGCCGAAAACTCTTCATTGCGAAAAGCGAGACGGGACATGGTTCGTCACGCATCCAATGGAAACAAAAGCAGACCCCCAAGAAATTGAGGATCTCCTTTCGGGATTGCGTTCATTGCAAGTGTCAACCTTTGAAGCAGACAAAGCTGATGCTAATGTTCCCGCGCAGTTAGAAAAGACCGAGTTGGGCACCCCACGCATCCAGATGAAACTCTCAGATGGAAATAACACCTACGCCCTCGACATCGGTTCAGAAGTTCCGTCAGAAAATGGGACGCAAGGAAGTTTCTACGTTAAATCCGTTCACCAAGAAGCCATCTATACCGTCAGTGATGATATCTATAAACTCCTCAACAAATCTGTTTTCGATCTGCGCGATAAACGGGTTATTGATTTCCAACGCACGGATACGATTCGCATCGCCATTTCTATAAGAAGGAAAGAAGGTCAGGAGACAACTGTCTGCACAAAGAACTATGATAACAAATGGGAATTGCAAACGCCGACAGGAAAAGTCAAAGCAGACGCGAAAGCGGTGGACGACCTGCTTTTCGGTGTAGATTCTCTTGAAGCTACTGCCTTTGTTGATAATCCCGTCAAAAACTTTGCGTCCTATGGGTTAGCGTCTCCGTCAATTGAAGTCGCTTTTACACAACGTGGTGAAGAAAAACCAACGGCTCTACACATCGGAGCCCACGCCAAGGATGGCACTGTCTATGTTAAAGCCGAGCAGTCGGATGAAGTCGCCCGTGTCGAACGCGCCCTCATCGACAAGATTGCGCTCGGTGCGGCATGGTTAAGAGATAAACAGGTTCTCAACTTCCACATTGACGACGCAATTCGGCTCACTGTGCACGGAGAAGAATCGCTGACCTGTCAACGCCTTGGGACTAACTGGCGACTCACCTCACCGGTAAAAGAAGAGGCGAACAACACAGAAGTTAACGCTATCATCTACGAACTTGACGATCTCATGGCAGACGTATTTGTAGGGAGCGAACCCGCACTTACCGATGCGATTACAGGCTTTAGTACCCCACAGATCCAACTTACCATCGAATTGAGAAATCAGAAAGTGTATACCTTACAAATTGGAAACCGGGCAGAAGCATCCGGTCGTTTTTACGCACGACTTCAACATGAACCGAATTTAATCTTTCTACTCAATGCAGAACTCGTTCCAAAACTGAAAACAACACTTACACTGCTTCGCATGCCGAAATAGTTTTCAGTTAACCGACAACCCTTATGCAGATCTATATTATCGCAACCGCCTATTTTTTCGTCATTATCGAACTGCTGATTATCAGCCGATCCTTCCGGTATGCCCGGCGTGAACGCCGTGCGGATCGACCTACCTATACCCCAAAGGTAGGAATCATTGCCCCACACTATGGGTGGGATGCCGACATATCAGAACACGCCAAAGGACTCTTGCGTCAAGTTTACGCCGGTGAGTATGAGGTCTTCTTCGTCACACACCAAAAAGCCGACTCAGGACATGATGTCTCTTACCCGCATCTGTGTGAAATTGCCGAAACACATCCGCATGTCCACGTGCTGTTAGCACCGAACATCGTTGAAAACAATCTTCCACGCTCGCAAAAGGTGCAGAACCTCATGACAGCAATAGAAGCACTTCCAGACGATATCGAAGTCATCGCATTTGTGGACGCCGATGTCGCTATTCGAGAGGATTGGCTAACGCTGCTTGTGAATCCACTCCAAGAGCCAGACATAGGAACAACTGTCGGTGGACGGTTCTATTTCCCGCAAACATGGAATATAGCGTCTCTTGTGGAGGCTATTTGGGTCAACTTCCAGATGAGTTTTCAAGGTGACCATTCGCTCTCAATGGTGTGGGGCGGCTCTAACGCTTTCCGACGCGAGATGCTTGAGAAGGCACATATCCTTCAACGCTGGGAAGAAGCAACAATCGAAGATCACAACACTACGCTTGCGATGAGAGACGTTAAGCACAAGGTGCATTTTGTCCCAGACTGCGTAGCCATTACACGCACTGCCAACCGCACATGGCACCAAATTATCGAATTTACGAACCGCCAAATGATTATGACGTTCCACATGGGACTCCGGACGCAGTGGCTCGCGAGTCTGATTGTGTGTCTACTGAAAGGCATCTGCGTGTTTGGGGTGATTCCGCTTCTATTTTTTCGCGAAGGCCTGCTACCAATTGTCTTCATCCCTTTTCTGGAGGCATTCGGTTATAGGATCTACGCCAAAAACTTGCCGCGGTGGCTCCGCGAAATGCCCAAGATGCGGGAAACAATTGGTGTAACCTCATACGTCGCCTCAGTTTCACTATTCCTCGGAGGCATTAACGCTCTCTATGCAGTATTCCAACGCAAAATCACTTGGGGTGGGGTGCGATATGAAATTCTGTCGGCGACGAAATGTCGAGTTTTAGGGACAGTAAAATCAAAGCAAAAAAGCAACGATTAAGGTTAAGGTTTTGAAACACATTTGCGTTTTTTTTCTTAATGTAGTATAGTATTGATGTAGGGGACCCACTACATTCATAGAAGGAGCGAAAAAATGTTGGAAACCGAAAAAATTATTAAATCAGAAGAAGAATGGCAAGAACAACTTACACCAGAAGAATATAAGGTAACTCGGAAGAAGGGGACAGAACGCGCCTTCACAGGGCAATACCACGATAGTAAAGAGGAAGGCACCTATCATTGTATCTGCTGTGGAAGCCCGCTTTTTAGTTCCGATACCAAGTACGATTCCGGAACAGGGTGGCCCAGTTTTTGGGACGCTGTCTCTCCCGAATCTATCGAGACGAAATCGGACCGTAGCATATTTTTCATGCCGCGCACTGAAGTCGTTTGTAGTCAATGTGACGCACACCTCGGGCATGTTTTCAACGACGGACCGCCGCCGACAGGCAAGCGTTACTGTATGAATTCTGCGGCACTGACACTGGTAAAACCGGAAGACAAATCTTAACTTCTTAAAGCACGCTTACAATAGAAAGGAGAATAGATGGCACTACGAAGTCGAATCTCATCAAGGTTTCTTGTCAGCGAACTCGCCACCGCCATGTCGGAGGATTGGGGGACTTCGCAGAAATTCATGCGTTACCAACTCGCCAAAGAAAGTTTCAACTGGCGACACCCGCTCGGCGCGAAACACGGCAAAGGAGACCCCATCCAACTGGTAAGCCTCCGTATTACCGACATGTGTAACCTCCGTTGCCATTCCTGTGGACAATGGGGTGATAACGGTTATCTTGTCGGGGAATCCCTCAAAGATCTCAAACAACGCGAAGTCCCTGTTGAAGTCTACAAGGATCTCGTCGACCAGATTGTTGATCAAGGCTGGGCTCCGGTCTGGTACATCTGGGGCGGTGAACCGATGCTTTATCCGGGCATCATCGAATTGATGCACTACATCAAAGATCGCGGAATGCCGATATCACTCGTCAGCAATGCAACCAACATCGCAAGACGCGCCGATGACATTTTGGAAACCTGCAAAATTATCTATCTCAGCGTTGATGGACCGAATGAGGATATCCACAACACGCAGCGTCCCGGTGTCTCTGAAAACTATGACAATTTCAAGGATGTCAAAGCCGCGCTGGAAACACTCAGTGCAGAGAAAGAGAAACGGAATGTCGCATTCCCTTATATTGTCCCGCTGAGCTGCGTCACAATGTATAATATCGATTATGTTGTGGATCTCTATAAGTTCACCAGTCAATACGCCGATGCGCAAATCTTTTATTTGACGTGGTGGATAGATTCCGAATCCGCGCAGGAACACACAGAGGAGTTTGAGAAACGCTTCGGATTCAAACCGCAAACGCACTACGGGTGGATAGGCACATGGAAGGACTTTGATCACGGTGTCATCTTGGATCGCTTTGAAGAAATGGAAAGCCTCTCCAACGAACAGAGACGTTGTCCACCTATTATGATGCCGAGGCTCAACACAAAAGGCGAAATCCAACGCTATTACACAGACCACGAGCAAACGTTCGGGTACAACCAGTGCGTCAGTATCTACATGACAATGGAGATCGATAGCAACGGTGACGTTAGCCTCTGTCGGGATTATCACGACTACATCATCGGTAATATCAAGACGGACAAGGTCGTTGATATGTGGAATAACCAGAAGGCGATGAAATTCCGGCAATCTGTGAGTAATGATGGACCGATGCCCGTCTGTCGCCGATGCTGCGGACTCATGGGATTTTAATTATTCCTTGCGGTTCGGTTAGGGCAATTGGAGAAATCACCTTTTTAACCAGAAACCATCGCGAAACTTAATGAAGCGATGCTCAAAGGACTATAGTTAAAAATATGAAAATAGGATTACGAATTCCGGGCACAGCCCGACAATTGCCCTTCGCAGATTTTTGTAAGTGGTGTGCGGATAACGGGTATGAAGCCGTTGATATTGGAGAAACGACCCCCGAAATTGTTCAAACCGCGAGAGATGCCGGTCTGGTGATCGGTTCCGCGGATCTCCCTGGGGTTAGCGACTTACTCAGTGCAAAAAAATCTAAACAGAGAGCGGGTGCTTCGGCAGCAAAAGCCGCCATTGAAGCCGCCGCTGACAACGACGTTCATATTATGTTCTGCGTCTTTGTGCCAGAAGATGCCAGTCTCGGCAGAGCAAAAAACTTTGACATTTGGAAGCAAACTATCCCACCTATCGCCGAATTCGCCGCCTCTAAAGGTGTAACGATCGCGGTAGAGGGATGGCCTGGTCCCGGTCCCGTTTATCCTGCCCTCGGTTGCACACCGGAGATGTGGCGTGCGATGTTCGCGGAATGTTCATCCCCGGGCTTAGGACTCAACTACGATCCATCACATCTCGTCAGAATCGGTATTGGCTATCTCCGCGTCCTGAACGAATTCGCACCCTACGTCAAACATGTCCACGGGAAGGACACTGCCTTCGACGAAGAGGCACTCTACTTACACGGCAATTTGGGACCGAGTTTTGAATCCCCACGAGGTTTCGGTGAAGATTGGTGGCGTTATACCATCCCTGGAGATGGGATAGTGGATTGGCTGAGAGTGGTTCAACGCTTAGAAGACGAAGGTTTTGATGGCATTGTCAGTGTAGAACTTGAAGATTACCGCTATTGGCGAACGTGGGAAGCAGAATCGGACGGTCTGCGCCGCTCACGCGAATTCCTCGCGGAGTTTGTCCGGTAATCCGTCCCATGTTTGCATAGACGCGTCCAGTGCGTTAGAAAAAGCAACGGCGCAACTAAGGAGGATTTACCATGAAAGAACTTCTTAAGATGGGCATGGAAGCTTCACCTGAGAAGTATCTTCCTCACCTAATTACAGAAGCAGAGCGCACCCACTTTGAAGAAAATGGCTATCTATACATCCCGAACGCCCTCTCTACTGAAATGCGGGAACAACTCATACACGCCGTGGACACGTTGCACAACAAAGCACTCGCTACAGGTAGAGCAAAGCCCGACTCACACTGGGGTTGGTCGGATTTCTTAGGTGCCGATGACGCACTCTTAAATCTCGTTGATCTGCCGACGACATTACCGAAAGTCTGGGGAATTTTGGGATGGAATATCTACCTATACCACGCCCACATGCACGTTAAACCGCCAGCCCCGTCAGATGCCGAAGAGGGTGAAGGGTGGTTGGAATGGCACCAAGACAGTGGGCGCGTTAACATCGAGTTGGAAACCCATCCACGCCCGCGTTTGTCTCTTAAAGTGGCATATTTCCTCACGGATGTCTCTGAACCCGGACGTGGTAACTTTTACATTCGCCCGGGCAGCCACCTCTCGGACATGTCCGTCCCAGAATCCGAGATCAGTCGCGACCCGCGCGAAGCAACCGCAGAGGATGTGCCTGAGGATGCAATGCCGGTCTGTGTGGAACCCGGAACCGCCGTTCTCTTCGACAGACGCCTCTGGCACTCGCGGAGTCCAAACAACTCCCAAATGACCCGAAAGGCTCTGTTCTACGGTTATGGCTACCGTTGGATTCGCCCCAAAGACGAGATGACGGTCGAACCGCTCTATGATCGGTGCGATGCGATCCGTCGGCAACTACTCGGTGCCGCTACCCGAAACAACGGACGCTACGTTCCCGC
>JAPOOP010000609.1 GCA_026713385.1 Candidatus Poribacteria bacterium
AGGGAAAGCCGGAGATCTGGTGATCTGGCATAGCGCATTGCCGCACGGCAGCAGTCCGAACTCCGCTGAGCGTCCCCGAATGGCGCAGTACATTACGATGTCCCCAGCACCAACCAACGGAAATCCTGAGCCTCGGATTACCGGGTGGCGCGAACGTTTAACCGGACTCGGAAGAGAAACAAAAGAGAAAGAGCATTACCACGGTAAGACAGCCGAATTGACACCTTTAGGAGAAAAACTCCTTGGACTTGAATCGTGGAATTCTTAAACACAGTACGGGCTGTCCCCTAACTGCCCAGCGCCTATAGGAAGACTCACATTTGTTAATAGATAGGGTGGGTGTCTGCCCACCCTACCGGTGTGCAGTTGGTATATGACGGAGGTTCCGCTCATGACGGATTTGTTAGCAGCACGCGCACAGATGGCGATGTCACTCGCGTTTCACATTATCTTTCCGATTTCGTCTCGGCATGGTTTGCGCCGTTCTCGTATCTCTATGCTTAAGGGCACTACGCGGAAGACAACATGAGGGCAACGCAGGTTGGTACCTCTCCAAAAACCTAAGATCAGTAGTAGATTCATGCAAAGGGACTCTGGTTCATCTCCTCTTTTGCGAACAGGAGAGTTTATGCACAATACAATCATTTACAGATATTGGCAACTCGGCGATGATGACGCGATCTTGGCGTTTCGACCTAATACCAATGAAGACTGGTTTCGACATAAGTTCGATGATGAGGACCTTGAACCTGAAGGGATTCGTTTGGCATTTCTTGGTGAAAGACTTGTTGGACATGTAATGGGTGAACGCACGACCCTCTGTATAGAAGAAAAAATCCAGGAATTCGGAGAGGTAACGGATGTCTTTGTTGCCCCGGACATGCGCCGACGAGGTATTGCAACCCGCCTGATGCAAGAGGTGCACACCTACTTTGAAGGGAAAGATTATCGCGGAAGTATCCTTGATCCAGATACGGAGGTCGCTCGTCGGTTATGTCAAAAGCTCGGATATCAGGAGGTTACCGGAAGCGACTTACTTTTCCTTGACTTCTCCCTTATCAAGTTCTCGGTTTGAAAACCCCCGAATTCATTCGGGGGATGAAAAACCGTCCTCTTGGAAAAGACCAAACGCCTAAAAAAAGAGTTGACATTTAGCCTTAATTGTGGTTTAATATATGTATCAAGTTGGCAGACAGTTCAAGCGTAATCGCAAGGTTCCGTGTCGGTTTCCTACCCGCTTGTTAGGGGTTAACGCCTTGATACTTGATATACCATGCGAAACACAAAACACAAACTTTTCAAAGATAAGACGTTGCGCCACTTGCACGACGAGTTGAATATCAGGGGCGTTGTGAGGAATCACTTTTTGGCACTCTCTATGCGATATTACCGCCGCTATGGTAAGGAGCTTTCGTATTCCAAAATGTCTGCTCATTTGACGCAACTCAAGAAACTTGAGAAATATCAGCATTGGAATATCCCGTATGCGTGGGCTTTACAGAATGTGCTGAAACGTCTATCACAAAGTTTCGGTGAAATGAAAACCCTCGGTAGAGGTCATCCGCAGTTCAAATCTTGCAAGAAACACAAAGGGATGACGTTTGATGGCAGACAAGCCCCGCTCGAAAAAGTATTAGACGAACAGAAACACGAAAGAAACCATCCGACGTATCACATTCGTCTCAATGGACGCTGGTATCGTTTCGCGCTACACCGTCCCATAGAAGGCAAAGTCATTCAAGTTCACGTTACACGGGACGCCCTCGGAGACGTGTATATCACGCTCACTGAAGATTATTCGGAAGTCAAATACGAACCCAAGACAGGTAAAGCTGAAGGGTTTGACTTTGGAATCAAAGACTTCCTGACTGGCAGTGACGGACATCCATACACCTCTCCAATGTTCTACAAACACAACGCTGATAAGTTAGCAACCGCACAAAAGGTTCATTCCCGAAAGGTCAAAGGTTCTCATAACAGAGAGCGAGAACGCAAGAATATCGCCCGTATCCATAAGAAAACGGCCAACCAGAGAACAGACCACCATTGGAAACTTGCAATAGAGTTGTGCCAAAAGTTCGATATTCTGTTCTTTGAAGATCTGAACATTGCGGGCATGAAACGCTTGTGGGGAAAACAAGTCTCTGACCTTGGTTTTGGTGAGTTCCTGCGGAAACTGAAACACCAAAGCAAAAAACGTATCCGTTCCGTGTTGAAGATTGATCGCTGGTTTCCGACAAGTAAGTGCTGCTGTGTTTGTGGCTATAAAAATGAAACCCTCACGTTAGCAGACCGTCATTGGCAATGTCCGAGGTGTGAGACACACCTCGACCGAGACCCGAACGCTGCGATGAATATTCTCAAGGAAGGGGTAGCTTCCTTTGGCTTAGGAGTCGTCAGACCGATCGTCCTGTTCAACAGGATTGTTGGCATCTCCGTTGAAGCGACCAGTCCGCTTCTCAAATCCACAAATGCTTCTGCATAACTTTTGCAGAAGCCCCATGCTTTAGCTGGGGGGTCTATCACTACTTATGGTTTAGTGTGCACTTGCGGGGGCTGCTAAAACGCTTCATCTCGGATGACAAATTCGCTCAATGCATTGAAACAACAATCAAAAAATTACATCTTTCTTGCAGTTTCGGTGCTGTTGTGCCTCTTTATCTTAGCCGAGGTCAACTATCCGCAGCTGACACCGCAATCAGAGTTAGCACTCTTCGCGATGCTGGG
>JAPOOP010000171.1 GCA_026713385.1 Candidatus Poribacteria bacterium
AACATTCTCGAGGTTAAAAATAACCTTTGGGGAGTCAAAATGCTCCTCCAATTCCTCATTAATTTGCTCTCTGATTTCAGCATTTGCCGCACCAATCATGCGGCCCGTGGGGCGAATAACAATGACCCCTTCTCTTTGACGGATTTCTGCTAACATTTATTTTCCTTTCTTAATTTTTGCGCTATGACCCCGATATAGGATCGAAGTTCATGTCCTAACAAAAGATATTTGATAGATTAATATAGTTGATTTAAAAAACTTTGTCAAGATTTTTAGTGCATTTTTAGCGATAGTTAGTTTTAGGAACATGCAATATCTGCTCGATAGACGGAAAAAAGAATTGCCTTAGACCCCAAAATGGACTATTTTCAATCCTCTACGCTGCCCAATCCTTACCCAATGCCTCTGCTTGTTCCAAGACGGTTGCAGCGGCTTTTTCCTGTTTGTCGGGTGGATAGCCATGTCTACGAAGGATGCGCTTCACAATTACTCGTATTTTCGCTCGGGCACTCTCTTTCAGGGTCCAATCGATGCTAATGTTCTGCCGAACGGTTTTTACAAGTTCAACGGCGATAGTTCGCAAGGTTTCATCACCCAACACTTCGACAGCACTATCGTTGACTTCAAGTGCGTCATAGAACGCCAATTCTTCATCCGACAGTCCTAACACTTCGCCTCGGTCTTGTGCTTGACGCATCTCTTTTGCGATTGCGATGAGTTCTTCAATTACCTGTGCTGCTTCGATTGTCCGGTTCTGATAGGTGCGAATTGAGCGTTCCAGCATACTGGAAAATGAACGCCCTTGTACAACATTTTTCTGTGAGCGAGTTCTAATTTCATCATTAAGCAGCTTCTCTAAAAGTTCAACCGCCACGTTTTGGTGGGGTAAATCCCGAACTTCTGCGAGGAATTCATCGGAGAGAATTGAGACATCAGGCTTCTCCAACCCCGCGGCGGTAAAGATGTCGACCACCCCTTCAGAAACGACTGCTTTGGATACCAACTGTTTAATCGCCTGTTCTGTAGTTTCAACTTGTGCTTCTTCAGCAGTCAAGGGTTTTGCCAGAACGCCTCTTACCGCTTGGAAAAAGGCAACATCGTCGCGAATCTCAGTTGTTTTTTCATGTGGAACAGCCAGCGCAAACGCCTTAGAGAGCTCAGTAACCACTTGCAGTAAACGCTCTTTGCCATCTTTTTGTGCCAATATATGTTCTTGTGCTGATGGTAGTAATCTAATCCGATCTTCAGCGTTTCCAGTAACCCAAGGTGACCAGTCAAAACCGTGAAAGAGTCCACAGCAGATCTCGTATTTCTCCAACATCACGGCGACTGCATCCGCTTTATTAAGAGTAGCGTCTCCTTTTCCACCGCTTGTAGTGTAATTCTGTAATGCCTGTTTTAGATGGTAAGCAAGTCCTATGTAGTCTACAATCAAACCGCCGGGTTTGTCGCGGTATACGCGATTGACACGGGCGATTGCCTGCATCAGACCGTGTCCACGCATCGGCTTGTCTACATACATGGTGTGGAGACTCGGCGCGTCAAATCCTGTTAGCCACATATCACGGACAATGACAAGCTTCAGCGAGTCATCGGGATTTTTGAATCGAGTCGCCATCTCCTCGCGCCGCGCCTTATTTCGGATATGTGGCTGCCACGATACATCATCAGAGGCAGAACCTGTCATCACAACTTTTATCGCGCCATTTTTATCATCGTCATTATGCCACTCTGGACGGCGTTTGACAATTGCATTGTAGAGGTCAACGCAGATACGGCGGCTCATACCGACAATCATCCCTTTACCGTCCATTGCTTCCAATCGTTTTTCAAAGTGTGCAATAATATCATCGGCAATGAGACCTAATCTTTTTTCCGCACCCATTATCTTTTCAAGTTGCGCCCATTTGGTTTTAAGTCTTTCCTTTTGTGTTGTCTCTTCTGATTCGGTTACTTCCTCAAATTCTGGATCGATGTG
>JAPOOP010000170.1 GCA_026713385.1 Candidatus Poribacteria bacterium
TAGAATCGGCAGGACGGTGGCAAGAGCGGGGAAATAAAGCGTCGATAAAAGCGGATAGGTTGTAAAAGTATCACTGTCCCGTCCAATTTATTGCGTATCCACTGGTTCCTATTTTGGTTTATATCTTCTTCGTTGTGCTTAGAATGTGGCACGCCTCTATTCCTTATTAACTACTATCGTTTCTACCTTGTCTTAGACTGCCGCTGGCTGGATTGTTTAAAATAGACGCTTTCCGAAAGAGGTGAAACAATCCATCTTTTGCCTCTCGACACGTGAGTCGACACGCGCCTGTCCTCCCGACGACCACGATGTCGTATTGCGTTTTCATTCGTGGGCGTAACTGCCGAAACGATTCACGAATGAGTCTTTTGACGCGATTCCGTTGAACACTCTTTCCAACTTTTTTGCTGACGGTTATTCCCAATCGGAGGTTATTGAAATGGGTGTGGAACACGTATATCACAAAGTAGCGATTCCAATACTTACTGCCCTTCTGATAGGCGCGCTGGAATTCCCAACGCTTTTTCAGTTTTTTCGGATCTTGCATGATTTAGTTGATATACAGATATTTTCTCCACGACGGGTGGCACCCGCGAAAATGACGATTGAGTTGCAAATAGGTCAAAATTGAGGGTGTTTTCGGCTGACGCTGCAATTTCAATCGCGCTTCGTAGAGCATTTTACTGCCCTTCTTGTTATTACACTTTTTGCAGGCTGTCACAACGTTCTCCCATGTTGTTTCTCCGCCGCGAGAGAGCGGTACCACATGGTCCATCGTGAGCTGCGCTGCTGGGAACTCGCTATGACAGTATTGACATGTATACTGGTCGCGGACGAGAACATTCCTCCGTGAAAATTTGACGACGCTGCGCGGGACGTGGACGTAACTTACTAACCGAATTACATGTGGGGCTTTCATCGCGGCACTGGGTGAATGAATCTCAATATCAGAGACTTCTTCAGTCTGTGCAGTGCCCTTAAAAACCATTTTCATAGCGCGCCTGAGGTTGCAAACATTGATCGCTTCGTAGCTGGCGTTAAGTACTAAGACAGATATTTCCACTTGCATGTCCTCTAACTTAGACAACTGGTTTTACCACACTAACTCCTATGAATTTTAACACATTTTTAGTGTAATTGCAACTAAAATCTCAGTTGTCAGTTGTCAGTTGTCAGAAGAACCGCCATCGGCGGTCAGCCGTCAGGAGCCAGCAAAGAGCAGAAAAGGTCAGTAATTATCTGAATCAGGATTCACAGGATTAAAGGATTTTCGGGATTCTTATAGGTATCAGGGAGTAGATAGATAGCAAACATTGTCGGGAATCAGGGTGTTTTTGCTTGGGCGTTCCGTCCTTCTATCTACAGGAGAAATAAAATACACCTGACGCACGGTTTTGTGTATAATGTCGGTACAATGCGAGTTAGGAATGAGAGGAATTTGAATGCACAAGAGGTTGCGAGACGCTATTGCAGTCTTGAGTTTTACGTTTATTTTCAGCAGTTATGCATCTGCCATTCGATTCGTGGAGGTCACTGAGGATGCGGGCATCCGTTTTGAGCACGCTGGCGGTATCGACTTGCGTGTGGTGCCTGCGCTCGTCGGTTCCGGTGCAGCATGGTGCGACTACGACAACGATGGGAAGTTAGATCTTTATATTCTCAACAGTGCATTGGTGCGACCAGCATCAGGAGCGGCGTTACCGAAGAACACGCTCTATCGGAATAATGGTGATGGGACTTTCAGCGATGTAACCGATACCGCTGGAGTCGGCGATACCGGATGGGGTATGGGATGTGCCTTCGCAGATTATGATAATGATGGTGATGCCGACCTTTATGTCACGAATTATAAGGCGAATCTGTTCTATCGGAACAATGGCGACGGGACTTTCAAACGCTTCTCGTCTGGGGCAGGTGGCATCGGTCACGATGGTTTCGGTGCCGGGATATCGTGGGGCGATTATGATAGCGATGGGTACCTTGACCTTTACGTCGGTAACTATATCGAATATACCAAAGTTCCGCAAGGGGATGAAGTCTTTTTCCCGTATGATTTCTTCGGGCAGGCAAACGTCCTCTATTTAAATAAGGGAGATGGAGGTTTCATTAATATTACGGATGCCGCCAAGGTGAACGGTGGATTTCATCTGACCCTTGGAGTCGCTGCAGCGGATTACGATACCGATGGCGATCTGGATCTGTATCTCGCCAATGATACCGACCAGAATATCCTCTATCGCAACGATGGAGAGTTAACGTTCACGAACACGAACCGTCCAGATGCGAGGAGTCGCACCGGCGACATACGGAGCGGTATGGGTATTGCTTGGGGCGATTACGATTCTGATAACGATTTGGACATCTTTGTTACGAACTGGTTAGACGAGAACAATGTCCTTTATAGAAATGAGGGTGATGGCACTTTTACTGATGTTTCTGCACAAAGCGGTGTTTTTGAGTCGGGGCTTGGTAAAACATGCTGGGGAACTGCGTTGTTTGATGCAGACAACGATGGGGATCTGGATCTTTTCTTTGCAGCGGGACACATTGATCCGGCTTCATGGGAGGCACATGGGCAAGCGGATGTTTTTCTCCAGAACAACGGTGACGGCACCTTCACTGATATTTCTGACGCTGTCGGGCTTCGGCAATCCAACTCGTATGGGGTTGGTAGAGGTGTCGCGGTTGGGGATTACGATGCCGATGGCGACTTGGATATCCTTATCGTCAACAGTGGTGGGAAACCGATGTTGCTCCGAAACGACGGCGGGAATCAAAGGCACTGGCTTCAGATCCGCACGCTCGGCACAGCGAGCAATCGGGATGGTGTTGGCGCACTTGTGAAGGTAAGTGCTGGCGATCTTCATCAGATTCAGCAGGTAACAGCAGGAGACAGTTATCTTTCTCAGAGTAGTATTGATGTCGAGTTTGGTCTTGCGCACCACAAGATAGTGGACCGGATTGTTATTCGGTGGCCGAGCGGGACTGTACAAACACTGACGGATGTACAGACGAATCAGCGGATTGTCGTGACTGAGCGCGAGGAGTAACGCGAAATAATCTTGCAATTGTAATGTAAATGTGTTATTTTTTAATATGTTTACGTTTTTTACAATAAGGAGAAAATATGAGACGAAGTTTATTTTTGACTGTTTTGCTTGCCGTATATGTTGCGGTACCGGTCGTCTACGATGCAAGTTCCGCCGAAGAGATTCGGGTATGGGGCGGTAAATTGGAAGATTTTAAAGATTCCGA
>JAPOOP010000168.1 GCA_026713385.1 Candidatus Poribacteria bacterium
GTCGAGGAGTTCGCGATAGTCAGTGTAGCGATGTGGTACTGCATTGTCATCACCTGCTTGTTCGCGACGGGTTGGATCACGTTCCGCGATAGCGATAACATTTAGTCGAGAAGTCGCATTGGCAGCTTCGATAGCTCGACAACCTGCCCACCCACACCCAACGAGTCCGATTTGAATGAATTGGTCCGTCATAAATTCTACCTCCAATACGTTTTTTAAGAAGCCAAGGAAACACTGTACTAAAACAGTTGCAGCAACTCTGAGACACTCTCAAGTGCCCATGTCGGTTTCGCAACGGGGTTTTCCAATTGATCAGGTTTAAACTTTCCAGTCTTCACAAGGATACTCCGCATCTTCATTCTTTCCGCCCCAACGATGTCGGTGGTAATGTCATCGCCCACCACAATTACGTCCTTTGGAACGAGTTGAAGATTATCGAGCACAGTTTTGAAGAACGTTTCACTCGGCTTGCCCATGATTGTCGCTGTTTTGTCCGCAGCAGCCTCCAGAAGCGTCACGAACGCACCGCAGTCCAAGCGTATCCCTTCAGGTGAAAACCAGTAGAGTCCCTTCTGTAGTGCTATGAGTTCCGCGCCGTTCATCAGCAGGCGAAAAGCGTGATTTAAAGCGTGAAAATCAAAGCCTTCACCGTAGTCCCCAACAACAACAAAATCGGGGGCATCGTCGTCTATAGGGATCTCCTTGAAAAATGCTTTGACGGCATCATCAACCATAAAGTGGCACTTTGCTTCAGGCTGTGAGCGTAGGTGGAGGAGACACGCGTATGTCGCATTGAAAATTTCATCCTCGTAGATGTCAAATCCCAATTCTCGCATCTGTGCGTGAAGCATCTTTGGGGTTTTGGCAGTCGTGTTCGTCAGGAATCGGAGTTGATACTTTTCCTGACGCAAATAGTTGACGGTTTCGATGGCTCCGGGGCAAGGCTTTCCCTTAAAATAGAGCGTTCCATCCATGTCAATCAAAAAAGCCTTCGGGCGTGTTGGGTTCAGTTGCGGCATTGTATCCGTCATGCGTTACGGTTCTATAACCTTATAGTGTTCTACCTGCCCGCCGCTAATTGTTTGGATCGTGAGGCTTTTGACAGGGTGACGGTTTTCATCGTAATGTGAAATGGTTGTAGCACCTTTGTACCCACTGACTGCCGCGAATGCATCGCGAACCGCAACACGGTCAAGTGAACCGGCTTTTTCTATCGCGCGTGCCAAAAGTCGCATCGCATCGTAGCCCGATGCTGCAATGCCATCCGGTGGACTTCCGAACAGTGCCGTGTAACTGCCTACAAATTCTTGAACGTCTGTGTCTTGTGTGGCTACAGAGAAATTTGTCGGATAATAACTGCTGTCCAATACAGTGTTATCATCTAAGATGCTAAGGAAACGTTCCCGATCGTCCCAAGCACTGCCACCGAGGAACGTCGCTGTGATGCCGATCTCCCGCGCTTCCTTTATCAATAGTGGAACTTCTGGCTGAAAACCGGGACAGAAGATAACGTCAGGGGAGACCTCTTGAATTTCTGTGAGGAGTTCATTATATGTGGTAGCACCAACGGAATAGGCACCGCTGTGGACGATTTTCCCACCGATTTCCTGAAAAGCCGCCTCAAACGCCTGTACGAGATCGGTAGAATAAACATCGCCTTCCTCGTAAATTGTCGCTGCTGTTGTGGCACCGAGTTCGTCAGGATTCATCGCAAAACTCGCCATCACTTTTCCTTGGAATGGGTTAGGGACGGTGATTAAAAAGATGTGATCTCCTGCGGCTGGCACATTTGCACCACTGGAACCCGGAAGCATAAGCCGCTGTGCCTGCTGTGCGATTGGACCAACTTCAACGGAATTCGTGGAGTAAATGGGACCGAGCAGTGCGAACACATTCTCCATCTCAATGAGTTCCTTCGCTGCATGAACACTCTCTTCCGGCGCGGGCGGTTCAGTCGCAACAGGTTGGTTGTTTCGGCTGATAAACTCTACCGGCATACCGAGCACGCCACCTTTTTCATTGATCTGAACACGGGCGGTTTCAGCACCTTGACTAAAGGTAGTGAAGGTGTTTGAGGGCTGAATTACACCGATTTTTAATACAGCTGCGGTTGAAGTAGGGGTCCCATCGGGCTGAACGACTTGGCTGATGCGCTCACACCCTAATAGATAAATACTTAGAAGAGCGGATAGAATAACCGAGGTTAAAATGAAAATTCTCACACGCATAATGTGGTGTTTCTCCTTTTGGCGAAAAATAGAAAATGTTTGAAAAATATTTGGGTTTGTGGTA
>JAPOOP010000167.1 GCA_026713385.1 Candidatus Poribacteria bacterium
ATGACCTTTAGTTGCTTCGCGTTGTCAATAACATCTGTGGTTACCTTCGTCGCGCTTCTGATAAGCAGGGCATTGTAGTCAGCAATCCGGTCCAGCAACTCTTCATGAGAGAGGTTGAGGTTAACGTCCACCTCGAAATCGCCACTCTCTTCTAAAACATCTAAACCTCGCTGTGACAGCAGGTCGCTGACCAGCACCTTGTTCATAAATCCAAAATCCTCCACCTTTATCGCGTTAAAATGGCTGTTTGCACTGTTCCACTTGCAAGTATCCCTAAATTATAGCATGTCCTGAGTTCCCTGTCAATAGCTCTGTAATGATTACGGAAAAGGGTTGACAAAAATTCAGAACTGATTTAAAATGCATGCAGGAAACTAATGGAGGTAAAAACCATGATTGACCGACGTGCATTTCTAAAATCGATGGCAAGTTTGACAACAGGTATTCTCTTGTCATCCGCTTGTGCAGAGGGTGGTGAAGAAGGTACTGCGAGTGATCGCTTGGGTACCCTCTTGCCGACACGGAGGTTTGGACGCACGGGAGAGGCTGTAACGATGCTCGGTGTAGGCGGGTGGCATATCGGGGAGATGAGCGAAGCAGAGGCTCAGAAAACAATCGAGACCGCACTTGAGGGGGGTGTCCGCTTTTTTGATAGTGCTGAATCCTATCAAGCGGGTGGAAGCGAGAGTCGCCTCGGAAAACTGCTGGTTCCAAAATATCGCGATGATGTGTTCCTTATGACGAAGACAACAGCACCAAACGCGGCGAAAGCATGGGAACACCTTGAAGGTTCACTGACACGCTTGAATACCGATCAACTTGACCTCTGGCAGATGCACTCTGTACAGAATCCTGCAGATGTCGATGAGCGGATTGATAACGGTATTCTCGAAGTTATGTTGGAAGCAAAGGCGACTGGCAAAACGCGTTATATTGGGTTCACTGGGCATTCAAGTCCAGCCGCGCATGCACGCGTCCTTGAGCGGACTGATATTTTTGATACGTGTCAATTAGCGATGAATCTCGTTGATGTCAGTTACGAGAGTTTCATTGAGAAAGTGGTGCCGACGCTCGTTGAGCGGAACATTGGTGTGATTGGAATGAAAGCGTTAGCGAACGGTGGTTTCTTCGGTGGTGTGCAGCATGGCAAACACGGTCCGAATCCGAAAGTTGTTCCCAATCGTGTCAGTGTCTCCGAAGCGATCCGGTTCGTCTGGTCGTTGCCGGTGAGTACACTCGTTACCGGTCCAGACGATGCTAAACAGATGCAAGAGAAGATTGACATCGCGAAGACCTTTACAGGCATGGACGATGACGAACGACAGGCATTGATAGAGAAGGTCGAGGATATGGCAGGGGCAACCGTTGAATTTTACAAAGCCTGATGTTCACCTGTAGGAAGGATGTTTCTAAAAATCCGTCATGCGGACTTTTGTTCTCTTGTGTGTCCTTGTTTCTTTATGTATTCGTGCCGGAGCGGATGTCAAATTTACGGATGTCACTGATACGTCCGGCATCGAATTCCGACACTTCACTGGTGCCACCGGTGAACGTTATATGCCTGAGACGATGGGGGCGGGCTGCGCTTTTTTAGACTACGATGCAGATGGTCATTTGGACATTCTCCTCGCAAATGGAACGAGTTTGATACCTGCAGGTCCAACGGATACCCCAAAACTTTACCGAAATACCGGGAATGGTCAGTTTGTTGACGTTACTGAGGCTGCAGGACTTAACGTGCCAATGTACGGTATGGGCATAGCCGCTGCCGATTACGATAACGATGCCGATCTCGATATCTACTTTACCAATGTAGGGGATAATCGACTCTTCCGCAATAACGGCGACAGCACTTTCACAGATGTTACCGAATTTGCAAGGGTAGGCGATTCCGGTTGGTCGACAAGCACTGTCTTCTTCGATGCCGACAATGACGGCTGGTTGGATCTGTTTGTTTGCAACTATGTTGAGTGGACTCCTGAAACAGATGTTCCGTGTACAGTGAATCTCGTTGGTGGAAAACAATACCCGACCTATTGCACTCCTACTGTCTATCCGGGAGAATCCTGTCGTTTCTATCGTAACCAAGGCAGTGGCACGTTCACCGATGTAACATCACAGGCGGGATTGTATAATCCGATAGGGAAGTCGCTCGGTGTAACTCTTTTGGATTACAATCATGACGGATGGATCGACCTTGCGGTGGCGAACGATACCGAACCTAATTTTCTGTATCGCAATAACGGTGATGGCACCTTTACCGACGAAGCCGTGCTAATGGGGGTCGCTTTCAGTGAGACAGGGAAAGCACGGGGCAGCATGGGGATTGATGCAGCGGATGTCTATAACAATGGCGGCACTGCGATCGCTATCGGTAATTTTAGCAATGAGAAGACCGGATTTTTCTATGCAGAACCGGATGCGGATTACTTCGCCGATAGAACGGATAGAACAGAGGTTGGCAAGCCGAGTTACCGTTCCTTGACGTTCGGTCTCCTGTTTTTTGATTGCGATTTGGATGGGGCACTTGACCTGTTTTGCGTTAATGGGCATATTGAACCGGAGGTGCTGCGCTTTCAACAGAATATCCCTTATGCCCAACCCTCTTCACTCTTTCGAAATCAGAGAGATGGGACGTTTCGAGACATCGCTGAGGGTGCTGGACTCGCACGCATAGGTGTCGGACGCGGGTGTGCCTACGGCGATTACGATAATGACGGTGATGTGGACCTTCTCGTAAGCAATAACGGCGTTACCGAAGATTACGGTGGCGTATGGCTTTTGCGCAACGATAGCGAACCTTCATCTAACTACCTCCGAGTGCGGGTTATCGGTACCCGTAGTAATCGGGATGGAATTGGGGCGCGTGTTCGGTTAACTTTGGGGGATAGTGTGCAACAGCGAATCGTCCGTACCGGTGGTAGTTACTGTTCCCAAAGCGAAATGACATTGACCTTCGGATTGGGGAAAAGCGAAACCGTCGCACATCTCGAAATCCTATGGTCCTCTGGTGAGATATACCGATACGTAGAGATTGAGGCAAATCAGCTTATAGAGGTCGTCGAAGGAACTTCCCAAAAATGAGACTACGAGTGTATGAATGCCTCTTTCTGGTGATTTTAGGGCTGAATGTTGGATGTCAAGACAACGAGAAAATTGCCACTGAAAAAAAGTCTGCATCTACAGCATCCACGAAACCATCGGTTTCACCGTCTGCACAGGACTACAATAACAGCGGGACAGCTTATCAACGTGCGGGAAGATTGCAAGAGGCAGCGGTGGCTTATCGACGCGCCATTGGGATGAAACCCACGTTAATTGAGGCGCATCATAACTTAGGCACGGTGTATGTGATGCAGGGGAAGCTTACGGAGGCGATTGGTGCGTATAAGCGCGTTATTCAGTTACGACCTGACATGGCAGAGGCTTATGTTGATTTAGGCAGAGCCTACGGATTTGCAGGACGGCTTGATGAAGCGATTGCTGAATACCAGAAGGCACTTACCCGTGATGCGACCCTCGTCCACGCGCATTATGGAATCGGTGTCGCTTACAGACATAAAGGCATGTTCCGTGAAGCCATCGTCGCACTCGAGAAGGCGATAACCCGGCGACCG
>JAPOOP010000169.1 GCA_026713385.1 Candidatus Poribacteria bacterium
GATAGATGCCGTGTAATGCTGCTAACATTGCGTCCGTTTTGGCATCGCCTTTTTCACCAACGATGGCAATCTCTTTCGGTGTCGATAGCAGGAACGCTAACTCACAGAGCAGTTGTCCGGATCCCGCAGGCATCCCCTCCATCTGATGGAAGTAGAGCAACAAGGTCTCAACGGCTTTGTCGTGGAATTCGGGGGTGTCGAGGTGTTTGGCAAGCCGTAAGAGGCTGTGGATCGCCATGGATGCCCCAGAAGGTGTAGCACCGTCATAGGCGGATTTGGATTGGACGATAAGTGCCTCGTGTGCTTTGCCCGTGAAGAAGAATCCATCGCCCGCGTCGTCCCCGAACTGATCAATCATGATGTGTGCAAGGCGTTCGGCTTCGGTAAGCCATCTCGGTTCAAAACTGGCTTCGTAGAGCGCGATTAACCCGGCGATGAAGTAGGCGTAGTCCTCAAGAAAGGCGTTGAGGTGGCTTTTACCGGCACGATAGGTGCGCAAGAGGAGTCCGTTCTCTTGGGATAACGTTGTCAAGACGAACTCGGCGGATTTTTCACATGCCTCAAGATATTCGGGTTTCCCGGTCAGTTGATATCCCATCGCCATACCGCGGATCATGATTCCGTTCCAACTGGTGAGGATTTTGTCGTCTAATCCAGGTTTAATCCGCTTCTCTCTTGCATCAAACAATTTCTGTTTCCCATCTGCGAGAAGAGCTTCCAGTTCTCCCACATCCATCTGTAGCTTTCGAGCAAGGATGTCAGGTGGTGTTTGGACTTGGAGAATGTTTTCTCCTTCAAAGTTGCCTTGTGGCGTAATGTCGTAATACTCGCAGAAGATTTCGGCGTTCGCCTCACCGATGATGTCTTCCACATCGTTCGGTTCCCAGACGAAGAATTTGCCCTCTACGCCTTCACTATCGGCATCTTGGGTGGAATAGAAACCGCCGTTTTCTGCGTCGTACATCTCGCGGAGAACGTAGTCGAGGGTTTCGGTGGCTATATCGCGATAGAATGGCTTTTGAGTGGCTTGGTACGCCTCAAAATAGGCGACGACGAGTTGTGCGTTGTCATACAGCATCTTTTCAAAGTGCGGGACGAGCCAGTGGGCATCAGTGGAATATCGGTGGAAACCGCCACCGAGTTGGTCGTACAGACCGCCGCGCGCCATCTTCTCCAGCGTAAGCTCGACCATCTCTAATGCATTGGCGTTGCCACTGTGATGCCAATAGCGTAGGAGGAAGGGCAACCCCATGCTGGGCGGGAATTTCGGGGCATTGCCGAATCCGCCGTATTGCGAATCGAATTGGGAGTTGTACTGCTGAAAAGCATGGGTCATCAACTGTTCTGTAAGCTCATGGTGGTGTGGGTCAACCACGTTACCTATCCGCGCGATGTGTGTGGTAATTTGCTCTGCTTGCTGCAGAACCTCCACATTCTGATCACTGAACGCCTCGGCAACGGCGTGCATCACCTTTGGGAATCCGGGTCTACCATATCTGTCGGTCGGTGGATAATAGGTTCCGCCGTAGAAGGGTTTCAGGTCAGGTGTGAGGAAGACGGTCATGGGCCAGCCACCTTGACGGGTCATGATCTGGACGGCGTTCATGTAGATTTCATCTAAATCGGGACGCTCTTCTCTATCGACCTTGATGTTGATGAAAAGTTCGTTCATGACCGCGGCGATTTCCTCATTTTCAAAGGATTCGCGTTCCATGACGTGGCACCAGTGACAGGCGGAGTAGCCGATACTGAGGAGAATAGGCTTCTGCTCTTGCTTGGAGCGTGCCAATGCTTCTTCGCCCCACGGATACCAGTCAACGGGATTATGCGCGTGCTGGAGCAGATATGGACTTGTTTCATGAATAAGACGGTTGGTGTGTTTAGGTGTATCGTGCATTTGTGTTTTCTCCAGCGTCATGAGGGTATAGCATTCAGATCATCTAACAGATTGTACCGATTCCTTATCAGTATGTTCCGCAAAGGAACGGATAGATGCTAACAACTGGTTTTGAGCGTCTGCTAAGGTGCGTGTCGGTTTCATCTGAAATCGCCTTTTTGCGGAGACATGAAAAAATGAGCGGTCCCGAAGTATGGCACCGCTCTAAAAAATAAAGAAATACCGCTACGGGGATTCGAACCCCGGTTTGGTGGCTGAGAACCACCCGTCCTAACCCCTAGACGATAGCGGCTTATTATATTCGTATTCCTTACAGGTGATGTCTCGCCACCTGATGTCTACGATTCATGTTGAACTGCCATTATTTTTCCTGCATGCTCTATCATCTCACTCAGCACGCTCAGGTTAACATCTGATAGGCTACGAAAACTGATGCTACTTTTACCAGTCTTGACTTTTCCAAGCTGCGGACCA
>JAPOOP010000240.1 GCA_026713385.1 Candidatus Poribacteria bacterium
CCATCGGAACCGCCGCACCTTGAAAACATCAATTTTGAGGTGCGACGCGGGGAAATCCTCGGAATCGCAGGTTTGATGGGTGCGGGAAGGACAGAATTGATTAGTACCATTTTCGGTGCTTATAACGGTCAGTGGAATGGCGAAATCATTATAGACAGTGCCACCGTTCAGATTCACTCTCCGCTTGATGCGATACATCACGGAATGGCACTCGTCAGCGAGGATCGAAAACGCTACGGTCTCCTTTTAGATGTAGATGTCGTTCGGAACATGACGCTTGCGAGTCTCGGCTCGTCATCAGACATCATATCATACGGAATCATTAATGAAAACAAGGCACTAAAAAAAAGCGAGCATTACGTGGATTCTCTCCAGATTAAGACGACTTCGCTTGAGGTGCCTGTGAACCATCTCAGTGGCGGAAACCAACAGAAAGTCGTTCTCGGCAAATGGCTAATGACACATCCGAAGGTGTTATTCCTTGACGAACCGACACGCGGCATTGATGTCGGTGCGAAAGCAGAAATTCACACTTTGATGGCAAAACTCGCACAAGAGGGGGTCGCAATTGTGTTTGTATCTTCCGAACTCCCAGAAATCCTTGGCATGAGCAATCGGGTCCTGGTACTACATAAAGGCAAGATCACGGGTGAATTTATCAACGATAATCTGACACAAGAGGAAATTTTGCGATGTGCCGCAGGAGCCTGATTTTTAAACGATTCAATCTGAGCTGCTGCGTCTTACATCCTTGCAGATGTACAATCCTTAAGAAACCTCTCATAACCTAATGCAGGTCTTCTAATCAATTTTAGATCGGTATCGACAACGGAGATACCGACCAGACGGGCAGAAATAATAAAATGGAAAACAGAAATCAGACCCTTAAAACAGAAAACCCAGAGGAAACGCAAATCCTCGGCGAAAAATTGGGAAAAACCCTCAAGCAGGGGGATGTCATCGCACTCGTAGGTGATCTCGGTACCGGTAAGACCTGTATGACACAAGGTATTGCGCGGGGTGTAGGTATCGCTCCAGATGAAGTCGTCAACAGCCCTTCCTATATCCTAATTAACGAATACAATGGGGCAATACCGATCTATCACATTGATCTGTACCGACTCGAAAACAGCGAAGAGATTGCCGAACTCGGACTTAGCGAATATATAGAAGGCAACGGGATTTGCATCATCGAGTGGGCTGAACGAATGGCAGATTCACTGCCTGATACCTGTATAAAGATACACATAACGCTTGCAGACGCCAACGCCTCACACGACGATGGAGTCCGTGAGTCAACATTACAAAATCCTGAAGATGAAAACATCCGACACATCGAAATCCAATATCCTATATCTCGATAGCGGTTCGGGCATCGGGGGTGGGCAACGCAGCCTCCTGCTCCTGCTCAATCAATTAGATAAGGACCGCTTTACGCCTTTTGTCGGATGTCTCGGCGATAGCCCTTTCGCAGCGGAAGCAGAAAAGACTGAGGCAAGTGTCGTCCCACTGTCGCTACCCGCGGCGCACAACAAAACCGATTCTTCATATAGTACTTCGGTTAGGCAGAGCTGGCATGAGCGTGCCCGTGCGTATCTCGTCGGAGACTTCTCGGCTAAAAGGGATAGGAGTCAGCGATTTACCCTCGATGATCTACTTGAAGACTTCCAGCAACTTGGGGTTATCCTTCAACTCCATCGGATGGTAAAGCAGTATGCGATTGACCTCATCCATGCAAACTCGCTTTCGGTAGCACTGCTCGGTGGCATCGTTGCGAGGATAAACCGCATCCCTATCCTGATGCACAAACGTTACGCTACCTCTTACGGCGTTCTGGATCGGATCTGCGAAAGACTCTTGCACCGCGTGATTCTCGTATCGGAGGCAACACGCTGGAATTTTGCACCTACAGCAAAACAGACGTTAATCTATAACGGCGTCGATTTAGACACTTTTCAGGCATCGCCAGAAGAAGTGAAAGCCCTTCGCGCAGAACTCCTTCCGGATGTATCTGATGCCTCAATACTCACTGGTGTCGTGACTCGGATTACACCGGAGAAAGGTATCCATTTTTTAGTCAGAGCGATAGCAGGACTCAAAGGGCTTTCCTCAATGAATGGGGTAGACATCAAACTTCTCATCGTCGGCGGTCCTTACTTCCAAAAAGATGTTGACTATATGAACGAACTCAAACAGGAGGTCACAGATTTAGGCGTCGAAGACTCCATCATTTTCACTGGATTTTTGTCGGATACGCGGGTGATCACAAGCCTGCTCGACATCGTGCTGGTGCCATCTATTATTCCAGAAGCATGTCCACGCACTATCATTGAAGCGATGGCAGTCGGCAAACCGGTCATTGCCACGCCACTGGGTGGGAGTAAAGAACTTGTCACACCGGAAACGGGAATCTTAGTGCCACCTGAAGATGGATCGGCGATTGCGGACGCTATCGCAACGCTTGCAACCGATCGAGGACGGTTGAAGGCAATGGAGGAAGCCTCTTGCAATCGCGCCGAGGTGTTGTTTAGCAGCGAAAAGAACACCGCGTTGACGGAGGCTGTCTACGCTGAACTGTTAGCAGCATGTTAAGATGTTTCCAAATCGCGAATTCTCCCGTACGATGCACACGTTAACAAAAACCACATATTTCTATCACACCAAAAAGGAAAAGTTATTATGAGAGAAAAAACAGTGAGTCCACCGCAAGGTGCACAAGCAAGCCAAGGACAAGTGAGGCAAGTTTCCCAACTATTTGGTGAAGCCATCGGCGACACCCCCGATTGGGTCGAAATCCACCGCACCAGCGATGAATGGGAAATGAAACTCATCCAAGCCAGTTTGAGCGCGCAACAGATCCGATGCAGACCCATCGAATTAAAAAAGGAACGCCAAACCGTGCTCCTTGTAGCACCAGAACATGAGGAAACAGCGATGGAACTGATAAGCCGCATTGACGCAATCGTCACGGATAACGAAATGGCGGCACAATCTGAAGAAACGGCGGAAGCACTCAAGCAACGTGATATGACTGTCGTTCAGGAAGACACACATCAACAGACAGATCCGGGGGATTCGACAGAACTTGTCTACGCCGAACGCGAGGGCATCGGCAGTGTTGTTTATGTACCTGACCAAGGATATGAACTCCGTGTCGGTCCTGAACCGTATGTCACTGTACCGGAGAACGCTTGGGAAGAGTTTACCGATTTTAGCGCGCAACGCCAAGAGTTTGTGATCCTTTTGCGTCACGAATATCCCCACCTTTTCGAGTGGATTCAAGAGGGACAACACCTCGCAGAATTCATCCGTCTCATCGAGATGACGTATCAAGAGGGTGCACCGACGCTTCCACATCGATCCAGGGGCACGACTGATGCTGACGAGTTCGATGCGACCCCTTATCACCCGCTGGCTCAACTAAGCCTCACTGTCGCAGTGATTTCACTCATTGCGGTACTTTTTCAGATTCCGTGGCAGGTAAACCTTGTATTGGCAGTTGTTGCTGTGGCATCAGCAGTCGCCGCCAAACACCAGATCGATATCAGTGATGGAAAATCAACTGGTGTTCCGATGGCACTGAGTGCGATTGGGCTTGCGTGTCTCGTCGTCGTGTTTGCGTGGTGGCTGAGTCAACGTCCGGAACCGGTAGAGCCAGAGAGACCCTCCGCCCGCGAGTCGATTGAGGACAGGTAGATGACATTTTAAATTGCTAACCCTTCTCCACATAGGACCAAGAGGAAAACGGCAGTTCCACGCCGAAATGTAGTACACTTTTTACAATTCAACCAGAGGTAGTGCTTGTGAGCGGAAGGCAGCCATGCCAGAAAAAAGACATCAATCCCAAATCGGAACTGAAACGACCTCGCTCCTTCCGCCACTCGCCATCGGCGTGCTCCTAATTTTTCTCAACGCATACTGGATTGCATCCGTCAGCGGTATCCACCATTCCTTGAACCCTGCATACGCGTCTCTGTTTATCGCACCGATTGTCAACCTCTTTTTTTTGGTCATACTCAATACACTGCTAAAACGGATCCGTCCTCAACTTGTCCTGAGCCGCGCACAACTTCTCTTGGTCTACCAGATGTTGGTAATGCTTTGTGTCGTCTCTGGACATAACCCGATGGACTTCATTCTCGGAATCCTCGCGCATCCGTTCTGGTTTGCTACCTTTGAAAACGAATACGCAACTCTCTTTCATAGGTATATTCCATCTTGGTTCACAGTTGAAGATAAAGGTGCCCTCACCGGCTTCTTTGAAGGGAACTCGACCCTATACACATCAAGACACCTGTTCGCATGGATAGGTCCCGTGCTACTCTGGTCGTTTGTCACATTCGTTCTCTTTTTCATTCTGATGTGCTTCAACAGCATTCAACGCTTGCAGTGGAGTGAACGGGAACGCCTGAGTTACCCAATCGCACAACTCCCGATAGAGATGACCACCCCACGTTTTCTTTCAAGAAGATTACTGTGGCTTGGATTCAGCATCTGTGCAGTGATAGAACTCCTCAACGGATTCCACTTTCTCTATCCGTTTGTGCCAAGCGTGCCTCTGAAAATACCCGACTTTGGGGCGAAACTCTTTACGACAAAACCTTGGAACGCCATTGGATGGTTACCGCTTTTCTTTTACCCTTGGGTCATCGCATTGACCTTCTTCGTACCACTCGAACTTTCGTTTTCGGTCTGGTTCTTTTTTCTGTTTACAAAATTTCAGTTGATCGTAGGGAGCATCGGCGGTTGGAAATCGCTGCAAGGTTTTCCTTATTACAATCAACAAGGAATTGGCGCGTGGTTGACGCTTGGAATTCTAATCTTATGGACAAGCCGTAAGCACCTCAAAACAGTATTTACCACGGCTTTAAAGCCCTCTCACAACGGCACTACAACCTCCAATAACGAACCGTTTCAATACCGCACCGCGCTCCTCGGCATCTTGGTAGGCACCACGATCCTCGTTATCATTTTTCAACAGGCTGGTATGTCTGTCGGAATTCTCCTCGCCTTTCTATGCCTCTATTTCCTCATGTCCATCGCCATCACCTATGCGAGGGCAGCAGTCGGTGTACCGTATCATGAAGTCATTTGGACACATCCACCACTGATGATCGTATCGGTTTTAGGCGCGCGACGGACCGGCGCGGCGAATTTGACGCTATTCTCTTTCTTATATCCGTACGTTCGCGACAACGTCTCGCACCCAATGCCGAGCCAATTAGAAGGGTTTAAAATGGCGGAACGCGCACCAGTTTTGCAGAAAAAGATGGCTATCACTATGATAGTCGCCCTATTGGTCGCCATCCCTGTCTCTTTTTGGGCGTATTTGCATCTCATCTATCAACATGGTGCGGTGCGAACTGAGGGGTACATTATCGGTATCGGCATTGAAACCTTTGAACGTATGCTCCTACCGTGGTTGCAACAACCACATGCTACAGATAGCACAGGATTGAGTTTCGCGGCATTCGCCGCGCTATTCACATTGGGATTAATGTTTCTGAGAAGACAGTTTATCTGGTTTCCTTTCCATCCAACTGGCTATGCGCTCGGTTTATCAGCAGGAATGGTTTGGGTCTGGAGCGCGATCTGTGTCGGTTGGATCATCAAGGCGGTCTTACTTAAGTTCGGAGGGTTGCGACTTTATCGGCAGGCAGCCCCGTTCTTCGTTGGCGTGATTTTGGGCGATTTTCTGATCGGAACGTTTTGGAGTTTAGTGGGTGCG
>JAPOOP010000314.1 GCA_026713385.1 Candidatus Poribacteria bacterium
ATGGTCACACAACAAAAAATCCCAGAAAGATTCTGGTGCGTTAAACAGATAGACATCTTCCGAGACCTCGCCAAAGCAGATGCTGACGCGCTTGCACGGATAATGACTTTCAGACAGTTAAAATACGGAGACACGCTCTCTGCTGAAGGTGTTTACCTGTTGAAAGAAGGTCGTATCAAGATTTATCAAACACCACCTGAAGGGGACGCTATCACCTTAGACGTGTTGGACCCCGGTGAATTCTTCGGAGCGGTGAGATGGGAGAATAACGATGCACATCCGAACGTCACCGCTGAGACGCTTACAGAAGCTATTGTAGGAGTGGTGAGCGTCCAGAACTTCCAGTATTTTTTGAAACGAAAACCGCATTTAGCAATGCCACCACAGAGAACTTTAGGAAGTCTCATAAAGAGGCATCTACGCTGGCGTTCAACGGAATCAGAGAATTATAATCTCGTAACCGCATGTCGAAAACCGCGTCGCGGCATGACGAACCCTTTTCTGAACATTGCGTTTCGAAGTCCTGCATCGCGACTCGCGTTTCTGTTACAGAAGTGCGCTGAGGCACCCGGACGTGGGGACACAGCGATAGGGCACGGTTCAAAACGTATCCCCCATAAACTTTCGACAAAGCGGCTGTCACAATTAATCGGTAGCTCCGTCGAAAAAATGGAAGCAGTTCTAAATCAGTTTAAACAGCATCAGATAATAGAGAAACGGTTTCGGCGGATTCAGATACTTGATCCGTGGCAATTAAAAAAGATTGCCAACGCAAGAATGGCATCGTTACCGCCCAAAACTGTCGAAAATCAAGAGAATACCCAAACCTATGAGCAAGAAGAACCCCTATTTGCAGCTCGACCAGCAGATGGTCGGTGACATCTACACTTCGCAAGAAGTGATGGACAATCTGACAGTCCTATGCGATGAATACGGTGCTCGGTTCGCCGGAACGCCAGAGGAGTACGAAGCCGCGAACTTCATCGCCGCGTGTTTCAAACGTTACGGACTCCAGAACGTCAAACTTGAGACATATCCCTACGCCGGTTGGACGCGTGGCACAGCAACGCTTGAGGTTATCGAACCGATTCGCCGAACGTTGCACTGTATCTCACTCCCCTACTGCCCAGCAGCCGACATCACCACCGAACTTATGTCGGTTGGGTATGGAAGCCCAGACGAATATAGGGCACTCGGTGATACCGCTACCGATAAACTGGTTATGGCGAAGAGTGCCTCACCGCCTGACCTCGGAAGATGGGTACATCGCAAAGAGAAGTTTGAACGCGCTGTGCTTGCCGGTGCAAGCGGATTCATTTTTGTCAGTGAACACCCTGGTGTCGGACCTGAAACGGGAAGCCTTCAAAATGACAGACCTGCGCCTATGCCCGGCATATCCGTTTGCAAAGAGGATGGCGAATTCTTGGCGCGGTTAATAGCACGAGAAAACGGAAAGGTAACGCTGAAACTCCAGACGACGGATGTCAACGAACCGCGAACCTCGTGGAACGTCGTCGCAGATTTACCCGGTAATGAAAACGCCGAAGAGATGGTGGTTGTAGGGTGTCATTACGATGGACACGATATTTCGCAAGGCGCGCACGACCCCGCCTCAGGAATGGTATCTGTCATAGAAGCATCGCGCGTCCTATCTGCTTATGCCGCTGATTCTCTCAAGTGTAGCGTCCGTTTCATCGCTTTCGGAACGGAAGAAATCGGGCTTACTGGGGCATTTCGTTACGTCGATGCACATGCGTCGGAGTTAGATAACATCCGGTTCATGCTCAATATGGATGCTGCAGGTGGTTCGAGTCGTAAGGGAATTGTGCTCCATCACTGGGACGCATTGGAGGCCTTTTTTAACACTGCGCGCGAGCAGATGCATGCCGATATACCGGTCGGACAAAAGGTGCATTCCTACTCCGATCATTTTCCGTTTTTCCTCAAGGGTGTGCCTTCAAGCCACATGGGCGATCCAGAGTCTCCACCCGGCGGTAGAGGTTTCGGACACACGGCTTATGATACGCTGGACAAGGTGGAATTG
>JAPOOP010000165.1 GCA_026713385.1 Candidatus Poribacteria bacterium
AAGGTAAAATTAAAATACACATTCCGTTACAACTCACATCACCGGCTATAACAGCAGCAATGGAACTCAACATTGCAGGCACCATCACCTCGCCTGAAATCACAGCGGACTGGCACGGCACGCTCAATGAAAAGGAATGGACAGGCAAAATTCAGTACCAAGATGAACGCATAAACGTCACCAGAATAGAACTCAAAAACCGTGAAGGGGCACTAACCCTTGCCGGTGTTATTCCGTTTAATCTAACATTTGAGGCGATGGATATATCCGAGCGGTTTATTGCCGCACCCATTGATGTACGTCTTCGAGGTAACGAACTGCCTCTCAATTTCTTCCCAGGGATCGAGACCCTCTTTTCAGAGGCGGATGGCACTGTTGACATAGATTTGGGAATACAAGGCACAAGTCAAGCTCCGTATGTGTCGGGAAATGTGTTCGTTGAGGCGTTGGAACTGCGTTTTAAGGACTTTCACGAGCCTCTTCAGAATATGCAAATACAACTCAGTGTGCGGGAAGAACTGATCGATTTCACAGAGTTCCGATTTGACATAGGCGATGGCGATTGTAGACTTGAACAGGGACAGATAGTATTAGATGGCTTAATGCCAGAATACTTGATATTACGAGGATTGAGATTAGAACGATTCCCACTCGGTTCAACCCTACGTCATGCCTTACCGCCAGACATGTTCGAAGAGGTAGAGGGGCATATAACGACGACCCTGCACACATTAACAGTGCCGTTCGACAGTTTCTTAGCGATTGGAGAAAAGACCCCATTTCCGCAAGTTCGAGAGGTGCCCTCACTCACGGACCTCGTGGCGGCTTCAAATGCGAATTTATCAATTGATAGCGTCCGACTCGCTTTCAAGGCAATGAATCGGTTTTATGACTTCCAAAATTCCCGACCGACTCCGATAGTTCTCAATGATGGGACTTTGTTTCTAACGAAAATGTTCACGCTTGAAAACCGAGACAAATTTTCGGTCAAGCAGACCTTTACCGATGAAGATACCAAACCTGAAGGTTTACTTGGTGATGAACAAACACTTTCAGCTAAAACAACGCTCAGTATTGACGCTGAAAGCAAATGGTCGGTGAACGGCGAATTTGACGGCGCGCTTCGGTTCAAGAATTTTGATGTCTCCGCGATAACTGACACGTGGCCCGCGCCGTATCGGGTTACCGGTGCGCTGTCAGGAAGTTTACAGATGAGCGGCACCAGCGCGAATCCAAAGATAACCGTGCGGCGGCACGAAAACGAACCCGCCGAACTCTACCTACATGACATTCCGATTGACCTGCGGTGGAGAATCCGATATCAGAATGGGAAATGGGAAATAACAGAAAAAAGATATGCTGAAATCAGGTTTGGTGAAAATCAGTTAACTTTTTCATGGACGATGCCTTACCAACTTGAAATTATTCCGTTTCTTACGGCACTGCAACAGCCCCCAGAAAAGATTTGGACGGAACTTCAACAGACCCCAATGCGTGGGACTTTGGATGTAAAAGTAAACGATCTTACCATGCTACCGTCTGTGGTTCCCGGACTCAGCACCGCAACAGGCACAAGCGAAATTCATACCAAATTGACAGGGACAATGGAAACCCCACAAGTCGATGGTAATATACGTTTCGAGGATATTGGGTTTGGGTTTCCA
>JAPOOP010000163.1 GCA_026713385.1 Candidatus Poribacteria bacterium
ATTTCTGAGTCTCGGCATTTCTCCAATGCCTGTGATGAGGATTGGTTGCGGGGCATGGCACTGGTCACATTTGGTTTCTCTATCCTTAATTTGATTCGCGATTTCCTGATAAATTTCGTCGACCCATGCCTTGGCGTGCATCGAATTTTCCCATTCTCTCCAGATTGCGGGGTGACAACTTTTGCACTTTCCTTCCTGAAACCCCTGATAGGCTTCTGCCACGCGATTTGTAGACTTTTCAGCACCGGGCGTGAGGCTTCCGATTAATGTCACCAATATACATCCGAAGAGTCCCAGACTTCCGGCAACTATGCGTCGACGCGTTATTATAAAGTCCATCACGGTTCCTCATAGTGCCTCTAAGAGTGAAAGTGCTGCTGCTTCCCCGCTCTGAATACAGTCTGGGATGCCGACACCGTGGTAACCATTTCCTGCGAGTGCTAATCCTCGCAATTCGCTCGTGAACTGCTCTATACTACTGACAACATCTTGATGTCCCACCTGATACTGCGCCATTGCTTGTGAATGCTTACTAACAATGGCAAACTGCGGGGCGTTTTTGAGCCCGAGGAGTGGTGTTAAATCTGCCTGACACAATTCGATGAGTTCCGTTTCAGTTTTTTTCGACGTGGGTTCCCCAACGAAGGCGCGCAACAGAACATGGTCGGCTGGCGCGCGGCTTTCAAATTTAACGCTACTGAAAGAACACCCGATGAGAGATAGGTTTTCCGTAGCAGGAACAACAAATCCCATGCCATCTAACGGGTGTGTGACATCTTCACGGTGGAACGCTAAATTGACTGTTGCAGAGGAAGCGTAGGGGATAGTGTTGAGTTTTGCAGCAAGTGGACTTGGGATGTTTTCGATGAGTGCTGCTGCTTGTGGTGCTGGAAGGGCAATACAGAGAAGTTCAGCGTTTAGCATTTCTCCGTTAGCAAGTGAAACGTGCCATCTGT
Organism: Candidatus Poribacteria bacterium; assembly: GCA_026713385.1. Lineage (GTDB taxonomy): Bacteria > Poribacteria > WGA-4E > WGA-4E > WGA-3G > WGA-3G. The sequence continues at coordinate 957 of JAPOOP010000163.1, forward strand.
TAGCATCGCTTGCTTGTTGAATATGCTCTACTTTCGCATCTAATCTGATACTGCTGGACAATGCTTGGGTAAGCGTATCAATCAGTGTTTGCATTCCAGATTTAAACGAAAGAAAAAGACTGTAGCGAGGTCCGCTTGTATCTCGACTGGTTTGGGCGGCTTGCTTCTTCTGCACACGAAGTGCCTTGATAATGCTGCCGTGCGCTTTTTCCATTTCCAGGAATCTTGGGAATGTTGCCTGTAGGCTTAAATTTTCGGCATCTGAGGTATAAATTCCCCCTATCATAGGTTGTGCCATCCGTGTGAAAGCTTCAGTGCCGAGGCGACGCCGGACGAAGTGTGCGACAGCTTCGTCCGTATCTCTTCCCCTGCGCGGAATAAAGAGGTCGAGTGCCATCCGCAGTTTCCCTCGCCAACTGAAGAGCGGCGTTTTTAGAAACGGCATGAACGACCCTGGTGCCATCATGTAAAAACCCTCAGGGACGGGATGCAACGTCCTATTCCGGATTACAAAACTCCGGCGGACCTTTGGGTTGGTCCCAATGAATTGATCCGCAATACCAATTTCCTCACATAATGCCTTTGCCGCCGGTTTAGTCGAAATAAAAGCATCGGGACCGTGCTCAATGAGAAACCCATGACGGTGTTCGGTTTGAATAACACCACCGACACGTCCACCCGCCTCAAGGAGTGTAATGTCCAGCGGAATATCGCGTGCAGCAGCCTCGCGCTGTAAGCGATAGCAGGCGGCTAAACCTGTGATACCGCCTCCGATAACAATGGCGTGCTTCCTACCCGAGTTTTTCGACATAACCGTTATGGTAAGGTAGGTACAAGACCTACTCTACAGACATCGGCTCGGTACGGTTTCAAACCACACCTACCAACGAAGTGCGTACGTTCTAATTTATTTTTCTTTCGCGACTTTTCCACACACAAAGTCCGCTAACATGTTAATGAATTTGGGATGGTCACCGACGGTGCCTGCTCGAATGAAATCAATGCCACACGCTTCTGCGGTTTCTGCCGCCTCTATGTCCAAATCGTAGAGTACTTCGACATGGTCGCAGAGGAAGCCGATCGGTGAAGCGACGACGGTATCAACACCTTCTTCCCTGCGGGCTTTAAGCCAATCATTGATATCCGGCTGCGTCCATGGAAGAGGGCTGTTTTCTACCTCGCTCTGGTATGCTAAACCGAATCGGGTTTTTCCAATTTGTTCAGCGACTGCCTCACCCGTTTTTCCAAATTGTTGTGTATAAGGTGAAGTATTCGCCGCCGCTTGGGGAATTGCGTGTGCTGTGAAAACAAGTTCGGCGCGTTCAAGTTTGTTACCACATGCGGTTTCGATGATTTCAGCAATGGCACCAATGTAACCTTCGTGTGTATACCACGGATCAAGATAATCAACAGTCGGTTTTTCACCATCGACTGCGTCGATTCCTTTTTTCACTGTTTGTTGGTACCATTCCCAACTGACTTTAGATTGGTGCGGTGCCATGATAATGCCGAGTATTTTGCGATGTCCTTTTTCTGCCATCTCCGCGATGACCTCTTTTAAATAGGGATTCCAATGCCTGAATCCAGCGTAAACAGGTAGCGGTAGATCGCGCGCTTGCAGGGCAGTTTTTAACGCATCGGCTTGTTTGAAAGTTAATTCGTTGAATGGCGAAAATCCGCCCAATTTTACGTAGTGAGCTGAGATGTCTTTTACACGTTCTCTTTGAGATTCAGCCTCCCCGGCGATTCCTTCGACAAAACAGTAGGCTTCGCCGGGACATGCATCACTATTGTATTTTTGACAGCAGCCGGGTGTTGGTCCACCGAATGCAACGAGTAAGACGCTATCATATTTCATTTTTATTTTCTCCTATGCCATATTCGCTAACTGTGCTGGCATATACCTCGCATCAGCGGCAATCGCCTTCTCGAAAGCTTCACGTGCGAGTGTCTCGTCTCCATTTGTGCGATGTGCGAGTCCGATACAGAAGTAGGCTTGTGCGAGTTGTGTCCCCTGAATTCCGATGAAGAGTGCTTTATAGATGGATTCCAATCCTGTTTTTGTTTCATCACCGTTGCGATAGGCAGAGAGAATGTGGTTGTACCCACGCAAAAGATGTCCTGGCGCGTGATCAGGATCCAATTCAAGTGCGACATTGAGTGCTTTTTTGGCTTCGGCGAAGAAGTCCCCCTTTTCAAGGACGCTTGACACGGTGCGAGATGCTTGTGTGAGCAAATTTGCGTATTCTGTCCACGCGTCGGGTAGGTTCGAATATTTTTTGGTTGCGGTTTTCAAGATGGCAATTGCTAAGCCAAAGTCGTTACCTTCTGCGACCTCTTCGGCGGTTTCCCGATAAGCCTGAAAGTCTTCAAGTTCGTGTGTTTTTTGGTGAAGTTTTTCGGTATCCGCAGTTGGGATAACCGAAGGTTTCAGATGCTGCCAACCCGGCTCTGGGTCGTCGATTAACCCACGATATACCCTTAAAATCGCATAACGGGGTGTTCCCCATACTTCAGCAATAGAGCGGATCCAGTCGGGTAAGTTGGCTTCCATTTCGGTGAGCAGTGTGTTTAAGGACATGCCTTGTTCAACACGTTTTCGGACTTCTGTTAGGAAATAGGACTCAATCTCAAGCAACAGATCAATTTCGGCATCACGCGCTAAGGGACCGTGCCCCGGTAGAACGGATTTAGGCTCATACCCCCGAAGTTCCTTAATTGTGTTAATCCAATCGTGGTTCGCCATGAGTCCTTCGTTCATAACGGGTTGTCCAAAAATCGGAAAACTCCCTGTCATAACGGTGTCACCAGAAACGATGCAACCTTCTGCTGGGATCCTGATGGCAGTGGCATCATCCGTTTCTGCTTTTCCTAAGTGGACGAGGTGTAGCGGTTGATTACCTAAATTGAGTTCGGTTTCGTGTGTGAACGTCTGTTGTGGTAAAAAGGGAGGATCGCCGAGTGTAAAGCCGCGGGAGCGCAAGAATGCCTCCTGCCGCGGTGACCTGTCCACCATAAAATCTTTGGTCATCTCGCGAGCGACAACGGTTGCTCCGGTTTCATGAAAAATAGTGTTTCCATTGGTATGATCCCAATGGTAATGGGTGTTAATTGCGTACAATATTGGTTTATCAGTAATGGTACGGATTGCATTACGCAACCGCCGTGCCATCATTTGGTTTACCTGTGTATCAATTACCGCAACCCCTTTATCTCCAACGATAATAGAAGAGTTTACAATATTGCGAAAGAGGTACACCCGTTCGGTCACTTTAACGAGTTGTCCGTATTGTCGTGGCGCGAAGGGATTTTCGAGGATGTTTCTCATTAATTTTCCTACAGAGTTTTTGCGATGTGTACGAAATGCTTAACATTTTCAAATGGCGTATCCCTGTGTAGGCCATGGCTCAGGTTCAAAATATGTCCAGTTTTTCCGCCTTGCTTTAGACAGGTCTCAACGGCTATTGTTATATCGGCAGGGGTACCATCACGAAGGATGTCGTTATCGACGTTTCCTTGGAAGGCAACAGCACCATTTGTGTTTGCCTTGGCTTTGCTAAGATCTACGCATTTCCCAACGCTTAGGACATCTGCCCCGCTTTGGTGCATTAAATCCAGATAATTGCATTCCTTTGCGAACAGGATTCCTGGTGACTCGGGATTGAGTTCGGCAAAGATTTGCTGATGATAAGGAAAAGCGAACTCTTCATATATCTGCCTGGGTAAAACATCGGCAATGGACTCGAAAAGTTGCACTATTTGAACACCCTCACTAATTTGATAGTTCAAGTAGTTAATAGTCATTTCAGTCAACTTGTTTAGTAGACGATGTAAGAGTTCTGGGGCTTCTTCCATCATTTGTAAGACGGGAGCCGCTTTTTCAGATATTCCTTCACCACGTTTGATCGGGCTTTCCCCGGCAATGAGGAAAAAGGCAAGCGTCAAAGGTGCCCCAGCGAAACCGATGAGCGGTAGTTCCTCGTTTAAGGTTTCGCGTAGTCTGCGAATGACATTTCCTGTGAACGCTAATTGTGTAGGGGGTTCATCAACGGGTCGAAGTGCGTCTACTTGTGCTTGCGTGCGGATCGGTGGGTCTAAAATGGGTCCTGGATTGAATCGGAAATGCGCGCCCATGGGTGCAAGGGGGGTAAGAATGTCCTTGTAGACAATGATGGCATCAACCCCGATACGTTTGGGGAGAAGTGATATTTTGACCGCTGATTCGACATCTGTTTGGGACATCGGTGCGGGGCAGGTACGAAAGAGCCGTTCCAAGGGAAGGTTAAGCTCACGTCGAATTTGACGGTAAACGGGATCTGATCTGCCTGCCTGCCGCATCATCCACACCGGGACCCGTTCTACCGGCAGACATCTCGATGCGCGCAGAAGTAAGTCATTTTTTAATTGTCGTTTCATCTTGACAGGAATTACCTCTTTCGCTCAAGAAACTGCCGTAGTTTGGCAAAACTTTTTACGTTTTTCATGATTCTACCGCTTTCTCGCTCTTCGAGATAAAGAAAAAAGCCCATAAAATAGAGGCTTGCTAAAAACAGCAGAAATCCTGTGCAGCACTGTGCGATTGCCCAATAATTCAGTTGAAAACTTAGGTAAGGGGTGATAGCCTCGGTGTGGCTCTTTGCGTCAGCTGAATCCTGCTGAGACCATTCCACCGAAACGAAACCACCCCACCCAGTTATCCCAAGAGATAAGAAACCGATTGAAAGGACAAAAAGGATGAAAAATGGGATGCCCATGTTATTTGTCGGCTAAGCGGAAACTTTTATTAAGCCCTTCGTACAACCGTCTTCGCGATTGCGTACCTTTGTTATCCCTTCAACAAGCGATTCGAGTGAGAATTCGTGGCTGATGATTTTGTCCATGTTGACATCGCCACTCGAAATGAGTTGCACTGCTTCTTCCCACGTATCAGGTGCCAGCCAAGAGAACCTGATGGTTTTATCCATAAGAATCGTATCAAGGATAGGAACCTGCATTACATCTGTATCGCCGGGGAGTCCGAAGATAACGACAGTTGCGTGTCTGCCTGTAACTTCTAAGGCAGTATGAATGGCATCAAGCGAGCTGGTAGCTGTGATTGCACGATCTGCCAATTCGCCATCGTTGAGTTCCTGAATCATAGTGCCTAAATCTTCCACGTAGTGTGGAGAGTTGGTATCACTAACGTTGACGACTACGTCAGCACCGAGTTCCTTGCCGCAATCCAAGCGATAGTCGCGGGTTCCGACAAGCAGAACGTTTTTCAAGCCACGGCTTTTTAGAACTTGTACCATCATCAAGCCGATGGGTCCCGGTCCGAAAACGACAGCGGTTTGTCCTGCTTCGGCGTTGAGATTGTTGACAGCGTAAAGTCCGCAAGCGAGCGGCTCCGTTAGTGCACCTTGATCGTATGTTACATTTTCAGGTAACTTGACTGTCCAACGATAGTCTGAGACTGCGTACTCCGCAAAGCCACCATCAACACCTACACCTAAGACGCGTTTTTCGGGACATAAGTTGGACAATCCCTTCTGACTCCAGAAGGAATCTGGATTTGATTGAACAGGATTGACGACAACCCGATCACCTACTTTGAATCCACCTGTTTTTCCTGCTTCGTTGCCAACTTCGACGACTTCACCCGTGAATTCGTGTCCAAGGATAAGGGGTCCTTTCCCGTCGTCGGTTTCAAGCGAACTATTGCCGAAATAATAGGCTACGTCCGAACCACAGATACCTACCGAACGGACTTGAACGAGCA
>JAPOOP010000161.1 GCA_026713385.1 Candidatus Poribacteria bacterium
ACGGCTCTTTTCGACCAAACTTGCAAGTCAAACCCTACTCTAAAAAGACCGAAACTCGCGTTTGACCATGCTGAAATCATCCGAAAGGCACTGGAAAAACTAAAATGAGACACTACGGCTTAACACTAAATCTTAAAAACGATCCATCTGTTATTGAAACATATAAAGCGTACCACCGAGAAGCATGGCCCGAAGTGATTGAGGCACTGAAATCAGTTGGCATCACGAAGATGAATATCTACCTGCTCGGATGCCGTCTGTTTATGGCGATGGAAACGATTGATACCTTTGATATAGAACGCGATTTTCCGCGCTATCTCGAAGAGAACCCGAAATGTAAAGCTTGGGATGAGTTGATGAGAACCTTCCAAGAACCAGTAGCGGAGGCACAGCCAGACGAATGGTGGGCACATATGGAGCCTGTCTTTGAATTATAACGCGAATATGAATATGTCCTCTCCAATGCCTACGACTTTTCTATCGGTCGGTCACTTCTGTTATGATGTCTCGCCAAACGGTTATATCCTTGGTGGATCTGCTTCGTACTCAACACTAACTGCCCGAAACCTCGGACACCATGCGCGAGCAGTTACAGCTGTTGGCTCGAACTTCGATCGGGAGAATCTACTTTTAGAGGGTATAAAAACAGTCTATCATGAATCTCCTGAGACGACAATTTTTGATAACCAATACGACGCAAAGGGGCGCAGGCAGCAATTTATTCTTGGGAGTGCCCAGCAATTAAACGGAAGCGATATTCCTGTCGAATGGCGTACAAGTAATATAGCCTACTTGTGTCCGATTGCAGATGAGGTTTCCGCTGAAGTCGTTCACTGTTTCAGCGACGAAACGCTAATAGGTGCGACACCACAAGGCTGGCTCCGACAGTGGGATGCCAGTGGTAGGGTTGAGGCAAAGCGGTGGACGACAGCAAAGGACATCTTACCTCATATTGATGTATTAATCCTGAGTGATGAGGATCTCCGTAGTTATCCGGATGAACTCGAAAGATATATCGAGTTGACCCGAATCGTTGTCCTGACACAAGGTGCCCACGGGGCAACCCTTTTTCAAAGTGGAACGCAGCTTGAATCCGTTGCCTACTCCGTTAGAGAGGTAGATCCGACGGGGGCTGGTGATGTTTTCGCGACCGCCTTTTTGATTAACTATTATCAAAGTCGTTCTGTCAAAGAGGCACTGAACTTCGCACATTGTGTCGCATCTTTCGCTGTAGAAGGGGTTGGTACCTCTTGTATACCGAAACTTGCACAGGTTATGTCGAGATTACAGACATAGTTCGCAGTAGTATTGTGAAAGTGAATCAAATAGGTCTCGGTTAACAAAGACTCTTAAAACCTGTAGGGGGCACCAGTCGTGTTAGAATTAACCGAAAACCGTTTCAGAACGAAGTGGAGCAACGCCCAGAGTTAATAGTCTAAAAATCGCTTTTAGGAAAATAAATGCTTTCATAAAAAGAGAAAACTATGGCAATTACCTACGACTTCATTGTATACAGCAGCAGAACATCGGAAACGGAGTGGGTTCTCGGGATGAAGGCTGTTCACGGAGAGGTGCCGCTGGATATCGTCATACCAGACGAGTATGCGGCATCAGATCCTGAAAATCCTGAAGTCGTCGGTGTTTTAACAACCGAAGGGTTGGAACGTGAGAGCCCCGATGGATTGGAACTCTACCGGTACCTCCGGCAGTTGAATCCAAAGAAAAATAACTCATTCGGATACAATGAGGTAGTGATTCGGAATATACATAGCCGTCTCAGTGCCTTGAAGGTTGATGAAGAGATACGGGTACAAGTTACATACAGTGAGCGAAAAGAAACTTATACCCTGTTTTCGTATCATATTAAGTTAATTGGCATTTTTGGAGGCACAGATGCCCCCGCACCGGTTAACCAATCGGATGAAGTTGCCGCGCTATTTCCGCCAGAAAAAAGCCCGCCGCTTCAGGAAGAAAAAAATCTTGGTAATCCGGGACAGCCGGTTTATAAAACAACCAATACCTTAGAAAAATTAATAAGTTTTACGCAGAATCTCCAAAGAGAGTTGACACAGACACGCAGAGAACTCGCTGACATGTCAGATAAAATTCGGCAACTCGAAGAAGAACGACAGCACGCTGAAAACGAACGGCGGAGATTCGGCGAAATCCAGAATCTGATTGAAGACATTTTCAACCGACTCAACCGGTTGGAGCTTTTCGATTCACGAATTCAGGACATTGAGGCTGACCGGCAACAACTCCAATATCTTCAGCAAACCTTGCGGAAATTCCTCATAGTATTACACCAGCAGACCCGAATATCCCTTCAAGAATACACCGATAAGACAGAAGACGAATTAGACGAACGCACTTGAAAATTTCCACTACCCAGCACGATAAAAGGAGAGCACCGTTATGATGAAATTAGGGACGATGTCTCTGAATGTGAGAAATACGACTGCTTCTGCTTTCGCACAAATTGTGTACGATCTCGGTTTTGATGTTATCGAGTTACATTCAAGCGCATTTGAATCCACCGATGCAGACTATCTTCGAGATTTGAAGAAAGACCTTGCGCGAAAAGGATTACCGTTAGGTTATATTGGTGTTAGCAACAACTTTGGTCGTCCTGTTGCCGAACATGCCGAACAAGTCGCGCTCATCAAGCAGTGGATTGACGTTGCCGCTTTTATGAGTTGTCCGATTGTTCGAGTCTTTGCCGCCTATGTTCCTGAAGACTGCGACGATGAAGAGACTTTATGGCCACCGATGATTGAAGCCTTCAAGGAGGTCGCTGAATACGGCTATGAATCAGGAATCCTTGTCGGGTTACAGAATCACAACCACAACAACGTTACACGCGATGGGACTGCTGTTTTACGCGCCCTGAATGGAACGGATCATCCCTATTTCACACATATCTTAGACACCGGACAATACGCAGGATCCCCGGGTGCGAGCGGGCATCGAGGTTCTTCACATCCGGGTTACGACTGCTATGCAAGTATCGAACAGACAGCACCGCATGCGGTCTATGTCCGTACGAAGTTTTATCAGATTGATAGCGGTGTAGAGGAGTGGTTGGATTACCCTCGCGTTTTGGAAATCTTACGAGGCGTTGGTTATAATGGGTGTCTCTCGATTGTCTATGAAGGTCAATCGGATCCCGTTGACTCCATGCGAAAGGCGAGAAGTTATCTGGAATCCTTGTTGTAAGCCTATTACGCTATAGAGGGAACTAAGAAATGAAAACGCGTGCTGCTGTTATGTATGAGCATAATCAACCTGTCGTTGTTGAGGAACTTGAATTAGATGATCCGAAGGAGAATGAGGTTCTCGTCCGGACCGCTGCAAGTGGTGTCTGTCATTCGGATCTCTCTGTGGTAACCGGAACCATCTACTACGACGCAGCTGTCGCCCTCGGTCATGAGGGGGCTGGCGTGATTGAGCATGTTGGCAGGAATGTAACTGGTTTTCAGCCCGGTGATCCTGTGATTTTGTCTTTTGTGAGTTATTGTAGTAATTGTCGGATGTGTCAGATGGAGCGGGTCTGCCTCTGTCAAACTTACGATGTGCCGCGCGGATTCCTATTGGATGGCACTTACCGTCTCCACAACAGTTCGGGTGATGGGATTCTCCAGATGGCGCGTATCGCAACGATGTCGGAATACATGGTTGTGCCACAACAAAATCTCGTCAAAATTGAACCGCATTATTCGTTAGAGCAAGCCGCACTCGTGGGATGTGGTGTGACGACAGGTGTCGGTGCAGTGCTTAACACGGCAAAGGTTGAACCGGGCAGCACCGTAGCGGTTATCGGGACTGGCGGTGTCGGTTTGAATGCCATTCAAGGTGCCGTGCTTGCACAAGCAGAACGGATTATCGCTGTCGATATTGCGGAGAAGAAACTCAAATTTGCGAAAAAATTTGGGGCAACGGATGTCGTTAACGCCGCTGAAGGGGATCCAGTTGAAGCCGTTCGGGAGTTGACAGATGGCTTGGGGGTGGATTACGCATTTGAGGTCATTGGGAATCC
>JAPOOP010000668.1 GCA_026713385.1 Candidatus Poribacteria bacterium
ATTGTGATGCTCTCCGTTCACGCGAATACCGTTGAAGAGGTCCCGCAAGCAATTGAAGAGGTGAAAGTGGTCCTCCGAAAGACGCATAACGGTCAAGACGATTTCTTCTCAATTTGGGATATGCGGGAAGGCATGGCGCAGTTGGACAAAATCAGCAAAGTCATAAAAATCGCCTTAGGAAGTATCGCTGGATTTTCGCTCCTTGTGGGTGGTATTGGGATTATGAACATGATGCTTGTTGCTGTCACAGAACGCACCCGCGAGATCGGTTTACGTAAAGCGATCGGCGCGAAACGTATGGATATTCTGATGCAGTTTTTAATAGAAGCTGTTGCAATGTGTAGTGTAGGCGGTGCCCTGGGTGTTGTATTGGGTTTGTTCGCTGGCGAAGGGATGGCAATGCTCGCTGTCAACATCGTCAAGATCGTTCCCGAATGGCCCTCGGTTATCTCTACGGAATGGATATTGATTTCAGTATCATTTTCAGCGATAATTGGCATCTCTTTTGGGCTGTATCCAGCAATAAAAGCTTCTGGACTCTCACCAATTGATGCACTTAGGGCTGATTAGGAGGAAATCCACATGAATTTGATGGAATGTATTATACTCGGCATAGCGAGTTTACGACGAAACCCGCTCCGATCGGCACTGACGATTTTAGGGATTATTGTCGGCGTAGGTTCTGTTGTCAGCATGGTATCTGTCGGCGACGGGTCGAGTGCCATGGTCTTGCGAGAGATTGAGCGGACTGGCGGCACAAAAATGATCGAAATCTACAAAGACGATTGGGACAAACAGTCAGGAACCTTGAGTCGTGCTGCTGGATCAGCCGTCCGAGGGAAGAGCCGATGGCAAAGAAACCGCGCCGAGGATCTCGAAACAGAAGATGCCTTTGCAATTCTCGAAAGAGCCAGAGGGATTGTCAACGTTGTTGCTGAAGATGACATGCCCGGCTGGACCGTGAATTATAAAGGGCGGACAAAAGAATCTCGTATCGTCGCTTCAACTGCGGGATATGATCGTTCGCACAACTGGTACCCGTCAAGCGGTAGGTTTTTTTCAGTGGAAGAAGTAGAAGCGGCGAGTAGTGTCGCTGTTATCGGTTCCAAGGTCGCCGAAGAGGTATTTCTCGACGAAGATCCCATTGGAAAAGAGATTAAAGCCTCGCGTCAATCATCGCGATGGAGAGGTAGAAGCGGTCTTTATGAGGTGCGCCTGAAGGTCATCGGGGTCATGGAAGAAAAAGGCGATGCGATGGATACCTCTGGCTGGGATGATCGATTCGTTATCCCGATAACAACCTTACAACAGCGTTTTAAAGGACGCGATGATGTTGAGCGCCTCCGCGTAGAAGCAGTCGACGTGGATACAATTCCGATCGCTATTGCCGATGCCAAGCGAATCTTGGGAAGACAACATAACAACACAGGTGAAGAATATAACTATTGGACAGCTACAGAGGAGTTGGCAACTGCCAAAAAAGTAGGTTTAGTGATGAAAGCCCTGATGGGCGGTATCGCCAGCATCGCGCTTATGGTGGCGGGTATCGGTGTGATGAACATCATGCTTGTCTCTGTAACCGACAGGACGAAGGAAATCGGACTCCGTAAAGCACTCGGCGCAACCCGTAACGATATTCTGGCACAGTTTCTGGTTGAAGCATCCGTGCTGACCCTTGGCGGTGGTATTATCGGTGCTATTGCGGGTGTATTCATGGGGCAGGGGACAGCCGCTCTTATTTCCAGGTTCGTCTGGGAAGGAAGCAATTGGCCCTCTGTGATTTCATTCGGAACGATGATTATTGCCTTGATCGTTTCTGTGGCTATTGGTGTTTTCTTCGGGCTTTATCCGGCAAACAAAGCTGCCAAACTTACACCCGTTGAAGCACTCCGGTCCGATTAGTCAGAAGAATGGCTGTCAGCCTTCGGCTGTCAGCACAGACTCTCCCACGTCTACTGATACAAAGCTTTTGAAGCGCGTGGGAGAGTCTGAGAAAGAGAACCTTGTGGCAAACACAGAGGTTTTGCAGTCCAAAACCAACGAGGGTTTCCGAGAACCAGTATGTCACAAGTACCTGATAGCCGACGGCTGATGGCTGACGGCTATTCTACAGGAGGGATTACCCTTGAAGAAAGTGATTATTGCTGCCGCCGTTGTTTTGGTTCTCGTCGTTGCCATTGGTTGGGTCGTACTGGGTCGCGGGAAAAACGGCGCAGATCCATCTCTGGATAAGAGAATTGAGGTCGTTGAACGCGGCGATTTCCAAATGCGTATTAGTGCAACCGGCAACTTGGAACCGCTTATTGACGTAGAGATAAAATCCAATGTTGAAGGCGAAATCGTTAGACTCCACGTTAAAAACGGCGACAGGGTTGAAAAAGACCAAATATTGCTGGAACTCGATCCGGAACTCTATGAAGAGGGGAAAAAACAGGCGGAGGCAGATGTAGCAGCTGCCCAAGCACAAGTTAGGCAAGCAGAACTAAACATTGAACTTAAAAATGAAAGACTTGACAGCGAACTGACGCAGGCTGATGCAGGATTGAAAATCGCTCAGGCGAATCTTGAGACCACTCAAGCCGCAACCATAACACAAGTCAGTCAAGCAGAAACAAATATCCAGACTACCAAGAACTCGCTTGAACAGGATCAAATCGCTCTGGACCAAGCCAATATTGTGCTGGCACAGGCAAACATTACGTTATCTGAACACGAAGGATCGCTCAGATCCGCAAAGGTTTCCTTAGATAACGCGAAATCAGAACTCGAGCGGAACAAGGAGCTCTTTGATAAGGGGTTGGTTTCCAAAAAGGCATTGGAGGACGCGCAAGCCCAGCACGCCAGCGCGGAAGTACAACATGAAAACGCCGAAAAACGGGTGGAATCACAGAAACAGACCATCGTTTCCCAAAAGCGAACGATAAACACACGCGAAACTTCCATTGTAACACGTCAGGCAATATTGGCAAACGAGGAACGCAACCTTGAAAACCTCAAAAAAATGCGGAAGAAATCTGAGGAAGAAGCACAGCTCCGCGTCGATAATGCTGAGACCCAACTTCAGGAACTCGTGTCGACTTTCGACAATGAGAAATTGTTGACACAGCAATCCAGAGTTAGTGCCGAAGCAAATAAACTTCGGAGGGAAAGTAGTCTAAAAAATGAAGCAGAACGGCTTGATTGGACTACAATTCGGGCACCGATGGCTGGGCTTGTCACACTCCTTGAACTCGAAGAGGGTGAAATTGTAACTTCTGGACGTTCAGCCTTCTCGCAAAGTCCACCCATTATGACGATTGTTGATCCTTCCAAAATGGTCGTCAAAACCTTCATCAATGAAGTCGATATGGAACGCCTCCGTCTCGACCAACGCGCGGAAATCAAGGTAGATGCCTACCAAACAAAAACATACGATGGAAACGTCTATGAAATTTCACCCAGCGGAGCGGAACAGGATAACATTATCTCATTTGAAGTGATGGTAGGAGTCAATGGTTCTCCAGAGGAACTTCGTCCCGGCATGAGCGCAGATGTCGACATCATTACCTATGAAGAAACGGGCGTCTTGATGCTACCGATTGATGCTCTTATAAACGAGCCTTCAGCGACCGTCACTGCGCAAGTTGATAATACCAAACCCTATAAGGTAAATCAGCCGATTGAAGTCCAGACGGTCAGTGAGAAAATTTTCAGGGGCACTGTGACAAATGTTGGTTCCAACGATGTCACCATTAGTCTTGATAGTTCCCAACGTGGTATTCGTCCGGGTCCAACAACGCTATCTCTTTTGGTGAAAGGTAAAAAGCAAGCAGACGGTATACGCGCCACGATTAATGTGTCGAAAGGAAAAGCCGTTATGCTTGATGACGGTAGCGGCAAAGGCAAACGCACAGAAGTTGAAACCGGCATGCAGAACGAAACACACGTGATTGTCAAGAGCGGCCTCAAGGCGAGCGACCGCGTTATTCTGCAGGAACGGAAACCGCCGCAGGGTGGTGGATTTGGTAGATAGAGAACAGTATCTGTTGCCTCGATCTTCTGATCGAGGCACATACTATAGTTGAATTACCTGTCCATCATAGGCGAGATAGGCATTTTCTGGAAGTTCGATGTCCATCTCTTCACACTGTTCCGGGAAATACCGATGATCCAATCGGTGCATAATATGTGTGAAATAGGTCTCCCTCGGTTTCAGGGCGGCACTAATTTCCAATGCTTCTCCCACCGAAAGATGCGTTGGATGTCTCGGATTAAAACTCAGCGCATCAATTACCAGCACCTCAATTCCATTCAGTAGATCCTGGGACTCCTTTGGCAATCGTTTCACATCTGGTAGATACCCGAAATCGTCGATTCGGTAGCCGTAGGTGTCAACGTTTCCGTGTTCAACCGGAACCGGTGTAATATCAAAACCGAGCAATTCAAACTTCTGATCCGGATCAACGACATTTGGAAGTAGATGGCCGACCCCTCCACCTTGGAACGTCTCCTTTGTGAACATATAATCGAAGTTACGTTGCAAGATGCCTATCGTTTGTTCGGGACCGTAAATTGGCATATCCATCTGCTGTTTCCGGCACGGCATCACAATGTCGTTCGTTCCACTGACATGGTCGGCATGTGAGTGTGTGAAAATAACGGCATCTATCCGCTCAATCCGATTTCGGACGATCTGATCCATGAAATTAGGTCCGAGGTCGAATTGGAGGTGTTTCCCACCTTTTTCAATATGGGCAGATGAACGAGTCCGGTAGTTTTTCGAGTTAACATCCCGCGCGTCTTCGCAGGTTTCGCAGTCACACTGATACTCAGGAACACCTGTTGAGGTACCTGAACCTAAAATCGTAATCTTCATGTTTTTATTTTTCTAATTATTAAATTTGGTCCCTGCTCGACTACGTTTCTTGCCCTTCCCCAGTAACGGGCGAGGACCCGATTTTCGGTAAATTCCAACTCGCTCCAGGTACTCAAAGGTTTCTGACTTCACCGGAGACCTGTTAGGAGACAAGAGATGAAAATATTTATATTTTCTTCTTTTCTTCCCGCGTGGAATGAAATTAAGCCTTAAATGGCATAATTTGTCTTGCTTTACATTTGGAACGATGACCAGAGACACATAAATTAAAAAATGGCTAAACTTACACCTCAAGAATGTCTTGTGCTGGCTGACCTCCTCGGGGACACCCCAATGACGGTCATTTCCACGTCCCGCTTGAAACAGGGGATGTGCGATGCCTACGTCGCTGGGTCGCTACCAGATGTCGATGCCGCTATCGTTTTTGATGCATACTGCTCGGACGAACCTGCAGGTTTCGGTACCGATGCTGATGCCCTGTGGCGACTTTTGAAAGCGA
>JAPOOP010000160.1 GCA_026713385.1 Candidatus Poribacteria bacterium
TATCAGCAAATTCCAATCGCTTACGGACTCAGGGATTACGAAAAACACCGAGACGCATATCGTCAATACGCGACACACCTCCGAAAACTCGCACAGCAGCATCCGAACGCATTACCATCGGAGATAGACAGAGGCAGACGGATATTGGATTCACTTGGAATACAGACCGTTCCCTCTCAACAAAGAGCGGGCAGAATCCTTCAAATCGCAAAGTCAGATGCCCGGATCAAAACCGCTTTAGCGGGTCGGCGCGCGGTTCACGCATATCCGTCATTTCAAGGGTTCGCGTGGATCGTCAGTTTCTCTAACCACAGTCGTGGGAACCTTGCTACTGCAATTATTGACGCAAAGACTATGAAAGTTTTGGACGTGTGCGTTCCGAGTAAGAGCGGTTTATAACCTCGCCTTTTTTCAATCCTGTCCTGAAATCCTGATTCTGAATTAAACGCTGTACTCTCTATTAACTATTAATGATAACTGAAACCGATAACCGTATCTCTCCGTTTTTTGCATTGACAACAACTTCCAACTATGAAACAATAGTTGGCAATTATTGAGCTTTTCACATCAGAATGTTGTCTTAGAATGCTTAATATTAAGCAATTTTGGAGTATCAGTAGGGGATTCATGCAAAATTTGCTCTTTCTCAGGACAACGAATTTGGTTTAAGGGAGGCTTTTTAATTGATCTATCTGAACGTTTCGTAATGAAAATAGTGAATAATAAAGGAGATTTAACATGAACGTAAAAAGAATCATAACATTCGCGTGTGTATTCGCGATTGTTGCTTTGACAGTCGGGCTTTCCGGTTGCGAAAAGATCGCGCCGATGGTGCCTGACGACACAACGACAATGCCTGAAATGATGGATGGGGATCTCCCTATCGGGGTCGTTGTATCCCTGACAGGAAAACATGCTGAACTATATGGACTCCCGATGCAACGCGGTTTTGAGTTGGCACGCGAAGAGATTAATATGCTCAGCGATGGGAATCTCATATTCGTTACTGTGGACGATCGGAGTTCCGAAGCGGGGGCTGTCGCCGCCGTCCAGCAATTGGTCGATCAAGGCGTATCTGTTATCGTCGGGATCGCTATTTCAGATTTCCTTGAGGATGCTTTCCCAATTGCGCAAGAGAGTAGCGTGGTCGCTTTTAGTTCGGTTTCGTCTGCGGCGGGTTTGAGTTCGATTGGGGATTATGTCTTCCGCACCCCTATCGCTGTAGACCTAATGAATTCCAGGGGTGTGATGGCGACGCACGAGAAACTCGGCTATACAAAAGTGGCACTAATATATGATGCCGCCGATACCTACTCCACGAGTAGCAATGAAGAGATAAAGAAAGCACTTGCGGCAGGCGGGGTCGAGATTCTGGCAGAAGAAACCATCGAAACCGACGGTGCCGATTTCACGGCGCAATTAACCAATATCATGAACGCGGCGCCTGACGCACTCTTTGTCTCTGCGCTCTCACCGGAGATGATGCGGGTTATCATGCAAGCGGGTGAGCTCGGTATCCCCGACACGGTTCAACTGATTGTTCCGGATTTAACGCCAGCAGAAATCCAACAGGTGGGCGATGCCGCCGAGGGCGCGATCGCTTTTTCGACGTGGTTTAAGGGGCTTGACACCCCGGGAAACCAAGCCTTCATCCAGAACTATCAGGCGAAATACGGAATTGAAGCTGAACCGTGGGCGGCGCAGTCCTATGCCACGCTCCATATTCTCGCCAACGCTATTGCGAACGCGGGATCAGCAGATGCCGCTGCGATTCGTGATACACTCGCACAGACGATGGATTTCCCGACGGTTTTGGGCAATTTCTCGTTTGACGCTAACGGTGAGGGAGTATATGATGAGGTCGTCCTTAGGGTCAAGGACGGGGAACTTCATCTCTTTGAAGCGACAGCACCGGAAATGACAGCCTCTGAGATGATGGATACTCAGATTCCCATCGGTGTCGCTGTAGCGATGACAGGACCCTTTGCTGAACCGTATGGACTCCCAATGCAACGGGGGCTTGAGTTGGCACGAGATGAGATTAATATGCTCAGTGATGCGAACATCACGTTCGTCCCTGTGGACACGCAGAGCACCGTGGAGGGCGCAGTTGCCGCCGTCCAGGGATTGGTCGATCAAGGCGTACCTGCCATCGTCGGGGTTGGTATCTCAACGCAGCTCGGGCAGGCTTTTCCGATTGCGAATGAGAATGGCGTGGTCGCTTTTAGTCCGATTTCCTCCGCTATAGGTTACAGCGCACTTGGGGAGTATATCTTCCGCGCGGGTCTCACTGTAGGTGTGCTAAATCCGAATGGTACAATGGTGGCGCATGAGAAACTCGGCTATGAAAAGGCAGCACTGATATACGATGCCGCGGATGACTACTCCACGAGTAGCAACGAGGCATTTGAGAAAACGCTTGAGGCAATCGGTGTAGAGGTTCTGACGGTGGAAACCCATCAAACCGGCGATACCGATTTTTCTACGCAACTCACCAATATCATGAGTATGGAGCCTGACGCACTCTTTATCTCTGCGCTCGCACCGGAGATGACTCAGATTATCACTCAGGCACGAGAAATCGGTATTCCCGACACAGTTCATTTTGTTGTTCCTGATTTGACTGCAGCAGAGATCGAACAAGTGGGCGACGCTGCCGAGGGTGCGATAACTTTTAGTGGGTGGTTTGAGATGGCTGACACACCCGGAAACCAAGCCTTCATCCAGAATTATCAGGCGAAACACGGTCATGTGCCTGAACGGTGGGCGGCGGAAGCGTACGCGACGCTCCATATTCTCGCTAACGCCATCGCAAACGCACAATCGGCAGATTCCGCTGCGATTCGTGATGCCTTAGCGCAGACAATGGACTTGCCAACGATTTTGGGCAATTTCTCTTTCGACCCGGATGGCGATGCAGTGTATGACCCGTCTGTATTTATCGTCAAGGACGGGGAGCTTCAGCTCTTTGAATAATCTCACCATTGGATGAATATAAACAGAGCCTGTCATCGGTTTCACACTGGTGACAGGCTCTTTCATTTATAGTAAAGCCCGAAAATATGTAAACGGTTGTTCAGCGAACTAACCCACACCACCGCTGACGAGGTTTCTAACCTCGCCCGTTGTCGCTGATCCCTGACTGCTGATTGACATGCTGTAGTCGCGATTTATCCTACAGAACCGACAGAATCCGAAAACTGAGTAGTCCTATGATAAAATTTTGGGGTTGACAATGACGCTCAACTATGGAATAATAGGCAGGGAGTAAGTTCTTTACATCAAGACAGCCGATCGCTAACACGCCAATAGCCATTATGAAACACTGTAAGGTTTTATTAATAACTGTCCTACTTTTAATAATGGCAATCTGCTCCGAGTTCTCTCAAATGAAAGCGGAGAACTTGCCTTTCGCGGACATCGCTTCCGAAATAACCCCGGGTGAGTTGCTAATCCGTTTGACCCCTGATGCTGCGTCAGAGGTTGAGCGGTTGCAAGCGAACGCACCAATCTCTGTCCTGCACGTCCAGCATAAGGTTGAATCCTTACACCCACTGTTTCCGTACCTCGCGCGTCCAGCACTGAATCCTAACCTAAAACGTATCTATCTGTTGCGATTTGCCCCTGATGCCCCGCTCGAGGATCTCAAGTCTGTTTACGAACAGAGTCCACTCATTGAGGCTGTCGAGTATAACTACCTCCGTCCCATGCTCGCGGATGCCGTCGTTCCCAATGATCCGAAGTATCCTGAGCAGTGGAACCTACCACTGATGAAGATGCCGCAAGCGTGGGCGATCGAAAAAGGCGACAGGAACGTTGTAATTGCGATTATTGATTCCGGTATCGATTACAGACATGATGATTTGGCACCCAAAGCGTGGATAAACCCGGGCGAGATGCCTGATAACGGATTAGATGACGATGGCAACGGTTACGTTGATGATGTTTATGGTTGGGATTTTACTGACGCACCTAATTTGCAAGCAGAGGGTGATTACCTTGAAGGCGATAACGAGCCGATCGACGAAAAAGGACACGGCACGCACGTCGCTGGCATCGCTGGTGCTATGCCTGATAATGGGATCGGTATCGCCGGAGTGGCGTGGGAATGTCCGCTCATGGCAATACGCGCAGGACTCTCACTCGGTGGGAGTTCCCGAATGCAGGATGATGACTCCGCCGCGGCGATCGTTTATGCGGTTGACAATGGCGCGAGCGTCATCAATATGAGTTGGGGTAGTGAGCGTCGCTCTTTCGTTATTCAGGACGCAATCGACTACGCTTATGCACGCGGTGCTGTCTTGGTCGCCGCTGCTGGCAATTCTCAAAAGCCTGCCGCAATTTTCCCCGCGGGCTATCGGAAGGTCATCGCTGTTGCATCTACTGAACAGAATCAACAGCGGTTCTACCAATCTAATTTCGGTGCGTCTGTAGACATCGGTGCTCCGGGCAACGTAATTCTCAGCACACAGATTAATAACCAGTATCGGCTCCTCACGGGTACGTCGATGGCATCTCCGCATGTGGCTGGCGTTGCCGCGTTAATCCTCGCCAAACGTCCCGCGCTGACACATGAAGAGGTACGACACATACTCATCAGCACTGCTGATCCAGTCTATCAAGAGGATAGCGATGAATTGGACGAGAGATTTGTAGGCGCGGGCACTGTCAATGCCGAGCGCGCACTCCTCGCCAGCGGAGCGTTACAGGCACGTATCCTCGCACCTGAAACCAATAGTGGTGGTGCGGATGCAATTACCGTCGTTGGGACCGCAGGCGGCTATAAGTTCCACTCTTGGCAGCTCAGTTATGGCGCATCTACAGTACCCGTCGAATTTACGCCTTTCACGCAATCTTCCAGCACACAGAAAATCGGTGAGACGTTGGATGTTTGGGATACCACAATGGTTCCAGAGGGGATTTACACTGTCCGTTTAACAGCCACAGCCACAGATGGGCAACAGGTGCACGACCAAGTCGTGTTGAGTGTAGACCGGACACCCCCTCAAATTATTTCCCTTACCGCAACGGATACACTTTACGGCGAGCGACCCCTTACGATTTTTACATGGGCAACGGATGATGTTACCCAGAATACACTCTATTACCGGCGAAGGGGGAGTCTCGCGCCTTTCGCTCCTATTGGGACAACCGATCTCGGAGTAGAACATTTCCTGTTTTTAGGTCTGGAGCGCGGAACTTATCAGTTTTTTGTTGAAGCGGAGAATACGACAAACCTGAAGACGAGAGAGGATAACGGCGGAGCGTTTTATACGGCTGATACTGTTGCTGGCTATATATCGCCGAGCGGATTCACTGAAAAATCTCTCAATATCCCACCACTTCACATCGCGAGTGTCACCGCAGACTTCGACAGAGACGGTCAGCTCGAAATCGTCGGAAGTCCGTTGTCCTCGGAAACGCTTGACACCGAGTTGCAGGCGGCTATTCTCACGGTCTATGAACGTCTCCCAAGCGGAAGATATGAACTGGCACATACCCTTGAAAGTGTGGACGGGCTTTCTAATCTCGAAAAATTCATTACATGGACGGTGGATGACACCGACAACGACGGTTTGCTCGAAGTACTGGCTACCGACGATGCGAGAACCTTCCTCATGGAGAGTCTTACACCACAAGGATACCCGCACCAGATCATCTGGGAAACGCCGTTTCTCTCCGGTGGTACAATCGCTGATATGGATGGTGATGGACAAAAGGAAATTATCGGCGCGGATAACAACAATGACCGACTCCTTGTTTTTGAATACGACAGTGCGGCAAACACCTATGTCGAGAGGGCTGTATTGATTAACGAATCCGCTGGTTCTAATGTATTCGCGCAGAACTTTGCTATTGACGATTTTGATGGTGATGGAAGCATAGAACTGGTGGCGGCGGATAGCGAAGGCGATCTTTTCGTTTATGAATCTACCTCTATCCGCAACACGTTCCGCCTTGAGTGGCAAACGCAACTTCCGCTGGAGGATGTCACGCAACTCGCTGCAGGGGATCTCACCGGTGATGGCATACCTGAGTTTGTTGTGGGTGGTTTGCTGTCGCTACCGGATAACCCTTCGGGACCGCTCATCTGGAAGTTTTTCGTCTTTACGCACACTTTACAGGGCTACGCTATGCTCTCTGATGGGACGCGTGATGCAACTGTCGCAATCGCACCACACCGACGAACCGGGAACAGTCTCGCAATCGCAGATCTCGGAGGCGATGGTCACAACAAGTTGGTCATCGCTACGTATCCGAATCTCTATGTAGTGCAGTGGGATGGCACGGCGATGGTACCCCTCTGGCACCGAAAGATGGAGGAAACCCCTGCCGTTCTTACCGCTGAGCTGAACCAAAACGGGTTTGACGAGTTTTACGTTAACCTTGAAGATGGTATTTACCGCTTTGAATCCATCTTCGCAACAGATCCAGATGCCATTGATACGCTCAAACCTTGGAATGTTGAAGCGAGACCGCTGACACAGAAAGCGGTTCACGTCACATGGGATGCCGAGGAGAACGACGAAACAGATGGCGAACAGTCGGGGCAGACGCGCTACTTTACTGTCTATCGCGCACAAGGGGAGAAGAAGGAAGCACCCGCATCTGGCACTTATGAAAAGATGGCGGAAAATCTCACCGTCACAAGATTTCTCGATAGACGTGTTACGAAGGATAATACCTACTGGTACGCTATCACGACGAAAGACGAAAAAGGGAACGAAACGAAACGCACCGACCCTGTTTCTGCTACACCGAGAGAACCCCCTCAGTTGATCGGGGCAACCTATCACCGTCCGGGTAGTGATATAGATACAACGCAGCCTGAACCACAGGTTCCCATACCGAATGTGGTTTCTATGGGTGGGAATTTTTGGGTCCTCGTTACCTTCGACCGTCGGATGGATCCTGGGATTGGGGACGAGAATCGGTATGTTTTACGAGCCGAGAAACGGATTGGCGGTGTGAGTCCGGTGTCTGCTATCCGGGACCGGATGGGCAGACGCGCACTCTTGGCGTTTGATACAGACAGCCTTCTTGGGCACTTCGGAAAATCACTTACGGATACAACGGATCAATATGAGATTACCGTGTCCAACGTCGTCGATATTGATGAAAACCCTATCCGCGCTGCTACGCGGCCACTTAAAATACCACTCGGTGTCATCGGAGCAGAAGTGTCAGATCTGACCCAGGTACGGGTCTATCCAAATCCGGTGCGTCCCAACCTCGCTGACAAAGGGGCAATCACTTTCGACAGATTGCCTGTCGGCACCCGCATACAACTCTTTAACGCAGGCGGTGAGTTGCTTGAAACATTGGATGTGACCGATCAGGATCACAACCGCAAAGAGTGGTGGCTTACGAGTAATAACACCGCAGACGTATCAACTGGTATCTATATCTATGTCTTGGAATTTGATACCGAAAAAAGAATCGGCAAAATCGCAGTGATTAAATGAATAATTTCATCCTTATCGCAAACCCCATTTCTGGTAAGGGACACGCGAAAAGCGTTGCTGAACAGGCGTATACTGCCCTTACCGAATCTGGGGCTCAGGGACAATTGATGTTCACTTCGGCATCCGGTGATGCCAAGCGTTTCGCGCAGGAAGCCGTCTCTGATGGAATTCGATCCGTGATTGCTTGCGGTGGAGATGGGACACTCCACGAAGTTGTCAACGGCATCGCGACGGTTCCAGACGTAACCTTAGGTGTGCTCCCGTGTGGTCGGGGCAACGATTTCGCAGCGGCAATCGGTGTGCCGCTGAAACCGGAAGCCGCAATCGCAACCCTCTTATCTGGTGCCCCTATCCACGTGGATTTAGGGTGCTGCTATCAGAATGGCAGTCAGCAGTCAGTTGTTAATCCAAATGATGTAGCCCGTAATGAAATGGAGGGCGGATCTACGGAAAGGTGCTTCACTGTCGAAACCGCACTGATCGAACCGCAAGGAAAAAATAAAAAATATTTCACTACCATTGCCACCTGTGGTTACGATACGGAAGTGAGTCGCCGCGCGGCGAAAGGAACACCGCTGTTTGCAGGCACTGCCTCCTACGCTTACGCAGCAGTGGAGACACTTTTCTATTACGAACCGCCGTTTGTGCGTCTTGAAGGCGATTTCGGTGTCCACGAGGGACCCCTGCTCCTTGCTGCGACAGGCATCACAAGTCGATATGGCGGCGGATTTCAGATTGTACCGAATGCTCGTATCGACGATGGACTTTTCGATGTCTGTATTATCCGCCCAGTCTCCTCGCTAACGGTGTTACGGCTACTGGTAACGCTTTTCTGGGGTGGACATGTTTCGCATCCTGCCGTATCCATGCACCAGACCCGCGCTTTAACCATTGAGACCGACACACCTATGTTGTTGTATGCCGATGGCGAACCGATGTGCGAAACTCCTGTCACAATTGAGATTATAAAAGCGGGGCTTGCTGTTATGGCACCCCGTTGATGCTACTTATTCTCTTGTAAGTGCCCTGCGAACGCTGTCGGTTTCCCATTATGTGGGAGGGGTTTCCAACCCAGAGACTGAAACACCGGCGGCTTTTAGCAGTTCCTTGCTGTCGGTTTCCCGTTATGTGGGAGGGGTTTCCAACCCCGACTTTTCAATGCTAAGCGTCCTCTGGATACATTTCTGAAATCGCGTCCCCGTATCGCTCTATAATAACGTTCCGTTTCAACTTCAGCGTGGGTGTCATTTCATCGGCTTCTTGAGAAAATTCTTTATCAAGCAGCGTGAACCGTCGCACCTGTTCAAAGTCCGCGAAATCGGTTAAACGGCTCCGAATTTCACGTTGAATGAGTTGTTGTACCTCGCGCGTTTCAAGCAGTGTCGCAAGATCATCTGTCGTAACATTATTCTCGGTTGCCCATGCCTTGAGTGCGTCAAAATTGGGAACGATCAGTGCCGCAAGATTCTTGCGTTCGTTGCCGATCAACAGAATCTGGTTGATAAACGGACTTTGCACCAATTCACTCTCTATCGGTTGCGGTGCGACGTTCTTGCCGTTGGAGAGCACAATAATGTTCTTCTTCCGATCGGTAATCTTAACGAACCCATCCTCATCAATGATGCCGATGTCGCCTGTGTGAAACCAGCCCTCTCCATCAATAACCTCTGCTGTCGCCGATTCATTGTTGAAGTATCCCTTCATGACGTGCGGACCTCGGGTTAAAATCTCCCCATCTTCAGCGATTTGTACCTCTACACCCGGGACGGGCACCCCGACGGTTCCGAACCTCCATTGTGTTGGATGGTTCATGCTAATGACGGGTGAGGTTTCTGTTAAGCCGTATCCTTCCAAGATCAGTATTCCCGCCGCGTGGAAAAATTCGGCGATCGATTGTGGTAACGCCGCACCGCCTGAGACGAAAAAGCGTAGCCGACCCCCCGTCGCTGCCTTCAATTTCGCGAAAACCAGTTTGTCGGCGATGTTCTGCTGTAATTGCAAAATTGCAGACGGTTTTTTCCCCTTTTGAATTGCTGAACTGACGGATGAACCAACGGAAACACCCCAGTGGAAAATCTTCTGTTTGAGTGATGAGCCTTCCTGCACGGCACGCAGAATTCTGTCATGCATGGTTTCATAGAGTCTCGGCACGCTGAGCATCACTGTCGGAGCAATCTCTTGCATGTTCTGCCTAACTGTGAGGACGCTCTCCGCATAAGCTATTTTTGCACCGGAGAACAATGGCACGTAGTGTCCGCCGAGCCGTTCAAACACATGCGATAAAGGTAGGAACGACAACAACACGTCTGTATCACTGACATCAATCAGCGATTTGCACGCCTCTAAATTAAAAATGAAATTCGCATGTGTCAGCATGACCCCCTTCGGATCTCCTGTTGTCCCTGACGTATAGATAATCGTTGCGATGTCTTCTTCGCTCGCGTCGGAAGGGTTTCTAACCTCGATTCCTTGCCCGTCCAGTTCACAGACTGCTTCAAACTGGATAACACCCTCTGGGCATTTACCTTCAATCGGATCAAAGACAATTATTTGTTCAAGCGTCGGCACCTCGTCTCGGATGGCGGTTACCTTCTCCAACTGCTTACCCGTGGAGACGCAGATAATTTTTGACCCGGAATCTTTAAGGATATAACCGACCTGTGCCGCAGTCAGCGTTGAGAACATCGGGACGGTTACCGCACCGACTTTGAGGCTACCAAAATCCGTGATTGCCCATTCGGGACGGTTCTCGGAGAGAAGTGCGATCCGATCGTTCTTTTGCACCCCTAAGGCAGTTAACCCTTTGCTAAAAGCGTCCACCGATTCGCCGAGTTCAGTGTAAGAGATGTCTTGATAAGTGCCACCTTTCGGTTTATGTGCCAATGCCGGTTTACTACCGTAGTGCTGAATTGAATTTTCTAAAAGAGATATGAGTGTCATAAAAGTGCTTCTCCTATTTACCTCGCAAATTTCTTGTAGGAGGGATCTCCGAATCCCGACGCTATCCTAACGTACTAACTGACGAAAGTCAAGTTAATCGTTCCTCTTACCGGTAGGAGGGATCTCCGAATCCCTACATCTGACCATTCTCACTGCGAAGCATATTGATAACTGACTGCTATTCTTCTGGCGACCGCAGGCGAGATTCTACCTAAACTTGTTTTTTTCTTGCTTTTGTGTTACGAATTATGCTAAACTATTGAAAATTACCGCAGTGGACCCCAATTTAAACAAGAACTGAATAAATATTCGTAAAATTGTGGGAAATGTGGTAAACTCTATCGTAAAGTCATCCGCTGCTGTCTGAGGAGACCTTCAAATGTACGATAAGAAGAATCGTAGAACTGCTGGTCCAGGCCCCGATGGGAACGACCTGTTTATTGAAGATGACGAGGAACTTGAAGAGGAACTCACTCCCGAAGAGGAGGCAATGAGTTCTGGCTATTCATTGCAGTTAATTCATCACATTATTGCCGAGACCCCGGTGGACGATCGGCGCCGTCGTTGGCTTTTGGAGCTCCGGCGTTCTATCCTTAATGACGAAGGTGAATTCCAAGAGAGAGTCCGCACGATTCAGCAGGAGGCGCTTCGTATCCACGCGGAAATGGAGGAGCAAATTGAGAAACTCACCGCACCCGCGAATCGGATCGGAACCTTGCTCGGATTACCTAAAGAGGACATTGCCCGTGTCATCGTCGGTGGCTCTGAATACTACGCGAATATTGATTCTGAACTAAAGACATCAGACCTTAAAAAGGGGTTCAGTATCCTATTGAACGATGCTTTTGTCGTTGTTGGTGAACTCGGATACAACGATGCCGGTCCTATTGCAAAGATAGCCGATGTTATGCCTGATGGCCGTCTCCGTATCGGTCAAGAACCGAACGCTCAAAATGTCATCCTTGAACGCTCCACAGACCTCATAGATACGAAGCTGAAACCTGGTGATGAAGTTCGGATCGACTCCAACTTCCGGGTCGCTGTTGAACATATCGCCACGAAGGAGACGGACGTTTACGCGCTTGAGGCGGTGCCGAATATACCCTGGTCCAAAGTGGGCGGACTTGACAATACCATCCAACGTATTAAGGACACTATCGAACTTCCGATTCTACATCCCAAACTCTTTGAACGGTTCCAGTATAGTGCGCCGAAAGGCTTCCTCCTCCACGGACCGCCGGGATGCGGAAAGACTCTCATCGGCAAAGCGACCGCTTACAACTTAACCCAACGTCTCCGAAGGGAAAGCGGCGAGGATGTTGAAGGCTGTTTCCTACACATCAAGGGACCTGAGATTCTCAACATGTGGCTCGGTGAATCTGAGCGGAAGGTCCGAGAGATTTTTCAGATCGCCCGTGAGAAAAAGGAAGAGGGCAAACTGGCGTTTGTCTTTATAGATGAAGCGGAGTCGATATTAGGCACACGGCGTGCCCTCAGATCCCATAGCATCTCCAACACACTCGTCCCGATGTTTTGTGCAGAGATGGATGGCATTGAATCTTTACAGGATGTCGTTATTATCTTGGCGACAAACCGTCCTGACCTGATTGACCCTGCCATTTTACGTCCAGGACGTATTGATAGAAAAATTAAAGTGACCCGTCCAGGTGCAGATGCTGCAAGGGATATCTTCCGTATCTACCTCACCCCTGAATTGCCTATTGCTTCACTCCTTGATGCGAAAAACGAAGCGGCACCGAAAGAGGGTGAAACGCCACCCGAAGTTATCCCGGCGGAGAAAGCTGTCACAGATCTTATCGCACAGGTCGTTGATGAGATGTTCCGTGAAGACGAGGACAATCGATTCCTCGAAGTTTCTCTCAGGAGCGGGAGACGCGATATCCTCTATAAGGGGCATCTGTGCAGCGGTGCTATTATTGAGTCGATTGTGCAGCGAGCGAAGGAGTCTGCACTCAAACGTGCGATTCAGAATCCAGAGAAGGAGAGCGGTATCACACGCGCCGATCTGTTAGACGCACTCGCCGCAGAGTATCACGAAAGCGAAATCTTCCCACCGACCGAGGCGACTGAAGACTGGCTCAAGCTCCTTGATTATGATCCGGCGAATGTTGTCAAAGTTACGCCTATCAAGACTGAAAAACAGGAACGACGCCGAACCTCCGAATCACGCGTCATTTAGGAATGGCTATCGGCTATCGGTTATCGGCAGTCAGCAAAGAGATGACTTTTTTCGACACGCTTGCCTCTTTGCTGATGGCTGACCGCTGACGGCTGACCGCTTTAAAATATGGAAAGACTTTTTGGAATCGAAACTGAATACGGAATAACACTCGAAAATGAAGCACACCTTGATGCCGTCAAGCAGTCAATTGAGCTGGTAAAA
This sequence comes from Candidatus Poribacteria bacterium, assembly GCA_026713385.1. Taxonomy (GTDB): domain Bacteria; phylum Poribacteria; class WGA-4E; order WGA-4E; family WGA-3G; genus WGA-3G. The sequence goes on from JAPOOP010000160.1 coordinate 12,811, forward strand.
AGCTACCGACAAGAAGATTTTCGACCTGTGTGGGACTACCGAGGCGAGGATCCGTTTCGAGATGAACGCGGCTTTCGAGCGAGCTCGCTTTCCAATCATCCTGATGAAAAGGAAGAGGAGAAGCGGGACAAGAA
>JAPOOP010000159.1 GCA_026713385.1 Candidatus Poribacteria bacterium
CGGAGTACCCGTAAAGATCGCATCCCCCGGTTCAAGGGTAATCGCTTGCGAAATGAAACTGACAACTGTTGTCACTGGGAAAATAAGGTCGGCGGTGGTCTGTTTCTGAACGACTTCGCCGTTGATACGGGTCTCTAATTGGGCATCGGTATAGTCAAGGTCAGTCACGATAACGGGACCTATGGGACCAAAGGTATCGGATGCTTTGGCACGCCACCACTGCAGGTCGTTGCTCTGCCATGTACGTGCGCTGACATCATTGCCGCAGGTTACACCCAAAATATTGGCGGCGGCTTCTTCTGGTGTTGCCTTGCTTGTCCGTTCTTTTATAATGACAACGAGTTCACCCTCTGCATGCACTTCGTCATCGCCATCAGGTAATTCAATGTTGCCCCCTGGATCGTTGATACAGGAAGGCGTTTTAATAAAGATTTCAGGATTTTGTGGCTCCGGAGCACCGCCTAAATGGCTCCGATAGTTTAGACCGACAGCCAACACCTTTGTGGGTGTCGTCGGCGCAAGGAGTTTGACATCCGCCAATGCGACGGTCTCTCCGGTTTCGCTATATTCACTTAACGGGCATCCTGATAGGACGCTCAGACTGTCTCCTGAGACAATGCCGTAACCGGTTGTTCCATTTAATTCGTATCGTGCTAATTTCATAGTAATCTCCTTCTTCGTTTTTCGACATAATTTATCAGCCGAAGTCTGCCATATTTTACCGCGTATAAGGTGGTCTGTCAATTTATTTCTTTGGATGCAAATCGGGCTTATAAAGCCCTCCCACAAAAACGCCTCGCGAGAATTGAATGGCTCTGGGTGTGCCACTGCAATAATTTGACATTTCGCCCGAAATGTGCTACAATTCCTGATATAATCTATAACCTGTCAGTGACCCCCAACTAAAGTTTGGGGGACCTGTGCGAAGCGCAAGCCAAGCGTACACTCCACAAGTTAAAACACTTTCTACACACAATATCGCGGTATCTTGGCATGGCAGCCAGCACAATGTTAGTAACAAGGTCTGCATCTGTGGTGGATGTAGACTTAAGGATGCTCCCCAAGTCTCTATCAAACTTGGATACTGTGATGTGGATGGGGAAATATACAACCCGAGAGGGAGATTACCAACAAAATCTTTTGGTAGGATACCGTGTCAGGTCGGATCGGAGATGGTGACAGCACTTCCGAAAAGAAGCAGCACACTCTGAACCTAAACACCCACTGTGCAGGTGGTGTTAAAACAGCACTCTTTCTAAAACAAAAAAAGGAGCGGGCATTCATCCCCCCACTAAAGCAGGGGGCTTTCTGCCCGAAAGTTTGGTAAATTAAAAAAATGATAAAGATTGGTATTGTTGGTGCATCCGGATATAGCGGTAGTGAATTGCTGCGCTTCCTTGTCAACCATCCAGGTGAATTTCAGGTAGCACTCTGCACATCAGAGACCTATGCAGGGCAGTGTATCGACAGTGTCCTCCCGAATCTTCGAGGGTTTTTATCGTCCAAATTTGAAGCCTTAGATCTTGATTCCCTCAAAGAGAGAGTGGATGTCGTTGTGCTCGCCGTCCCGCATAAGGTGGCGATGTCTTTCGTACCGCAGATTTTGGCACAAGGTTTGCGGGTCGTGGATTTTAGCGCGGATTATCGTCTTGAAGATGCCGAAACCTACGAAACTTGGTATCATGTGGAACACACAAGCACATCGCTCATGTCTAAGGCTGTGTATGGGCTGCCGGAACGCTATCGCGACTGCATTAGTTCTGCTCAACTCGTTGCGAACCCAGGCTGCTATCCAACAAGTGCCATACTTGCCGCACTGCCGTTCGTGAAACACGAAGTCGTGGAATTAGATTCCATCATCGTCGACTCGAAGTCAGGCATCTCAGGTGCCGGTCCGAAACCGAGTGAAAACACGCACTACGCGAATCGAGAGTCCAATTTTATCGCTTACAATATCGGTGTCCATCGACATACGCCAGAAATTGAACAAGAGTTAAGTGCTGTTGCCTCTGAACCGGTTCGGGTGACGTTCACACCACACCTTGTCCCGATGACACGCGGCATCCTTAGCACCGTCTACATGCGTCTCACAGAAGATATTTCTACAGCGGAAGCCATTGACATGTACGCAAAGTTCTATGAGAATGAGCCATTCGTTCGGGTGCTTCCAACCGGTACATATCCACAAACGAAGGCAGTTCTCGGCAGCAACTATTGTGATGTCGGGCTTGAAGTGGATGCCCGGACACGTCGTATCGTCGCGATGGCAGCAATTGACAATCTCGGTAAAGGGGCAGCGGGAGCCGTTGTGCAGAATCTCAACCTGATGTTCGGCTTCAAAGAAACTGACGGACTGAAGGTACCG
>JAPOOP010000158.1 GCA_026713385.1 Candidatus Poribacteria bacterium
CTTCAGAAACCGGGGCGACGGCACCTTCGCCGATGTCTCCCGTATCGCACGGATTGAGGACAACACGAGCAAATCACTCGGTGTTTGCATCTTCGACTATAACGCCGATGGCTTACCTGACATCTTTGAGGCGAATGACACGCAACCCAACAAACTCTATCAAAACAACGGCGACGGCACCTTCATTGAGACCGGAATGCTCGCGGGAATCGCGTATAACGAAAGCGGTGTCGCAACTGGCGCAATGGGCATTGATGCCGCAGATTATGATCGTATCGGCAAGGAAAGCCTCGTCATCGGTAACTTCTCCAACGAAATGCTCAATCTCTATCACAACGAAGGCGAGTTCTTCATTGACGATTCCCCTGCCGCACACATCGGAAACGCAACTTTACTGACGCTCACCTTTGCATGCTTCTTTTTCGATTTCGATCTCGATGGCAACCTCGACATCTTTACCGCCAACGGACACGTCGAAACTGACATCAATGCCATCCAGACGCAAGTCACCTATGCTCAACCCCCACACCTATTTCACAACGATTCCCAAGGGAAATTCACCGATGTGCTTCATAAAGTCGGCGCGGATCTGGCACAGCCGATGGTGGGGAGAGGCGGAGCCTATGGCGATATCGACAACGACGGCGATTGGGACCTACTCGTTACCACCTCCAACGGACCCGCACATATCTTCCGAAACGATGGCGGGAACCGCAACGCATGGATTAAGATTCAACTCGTCGGACAAACAAGCAACCGCGACGGCATTGGTGCCCATATCCGTATAACCTCCGCTCTCGGAACACAGACACGAACCGTCAAGAGCGGCTCCAGTTACTGCTCACAGAGCGAACTCACCGCCATCTTCGGCATAAACGACGATCCTATTATCGAAACAATCGAAGTGAAGTGGCCCAGCGGTACTGTCAGCACACGCAAGAATATCAAACCCAACCAACAAATTCGCATTGAGGAATTTTAATTTTACCCTATTGTCAAAAACCATTCTTTGACAATTCAGATTTTTTGTGGTATACTTTAATTCCCTTTTTGAGTAGGATACGTTAAGTATATTTTGCCATTACCACAATTTATTCATCTGCAAATTATTGGAGTTTAACATCCCACAATTTGAAAACATCTCAATTGATGATTTTACGACGAACTGACCAACCGGTTCGTGGGGATACAGATCATGGCTAAATCTGTCAAAGCACTCATTACGCCGGAAGTTCTCAAGTGGGCGCGTGAAAGACGCATCAAGTTAGAGATCGATTACGCGGCAAAAAAATTAAAAATTGATCCGGAACGCCTTGAGGCATGGGAAAACGGAACAGAGCAACCCACTTTTGCGCAGTTAAAGAAAATCGCCAAACTCTATAAAACTCATATCTCGATTTTTTATCTATCGGAACCGCCTATTGATTTTCAACCGCTTACAGATTATCGGGTATTGCCTGCACAAATTGCGATTGATGAGGAACAGATATACAGATTAAATGCCAATATCGTTGAAGCTTACGAAAGGCGCGAGATGCTCATTGAACTATATGAATTGTTAGAGCAACCGCCACCTGGAATTGCGTTGAATGTCGATAGGCGTGCAGGTCAGAAGCGAGCAGCGCAAATAATGACGGAGTTTCTCGAGTTCAACAGAACACAATTGCAAAGCGTAAATGAACCTTATGCCGCGTTGAGATTTTGGAAACAAACTGTTGAAATAAAAGGTATTCTGGTCTGTCAGACCTCCGTGAACACGCATCTCTCTGTTGAACTGGAAACCGCACGCGGATTTTGCATTGCACAAAGACCCTTTCCGGTAATTGTAGTAAACCCCAAAGACGGTCCCTATGGTCGTATCTTTACACTGATTCACGAGTTGGTACATATAGCACTCGGTGAAAGTGTCATCCAAAATACCAACTTTGAAGAAGTTCTCCCTCCTAATCTGGATACAATTGAGGTTTTTTGTAATCAAGTGGCTGCCGAGGTTTTAGTCCCGGAGAATGAATTGTTAGAGATCGTAATGTTACAGACACTTGAGGCAGATCTACCTAAAATCTCCAAGCACTTTCACGTGAGTCCTGAAGTCATCATGCGCAGATTGCTGACACTTGGAAAAATTACGCAACGTAACTATCAGGCGTACAGAAACATTCAGTTGGAAAAGTATAGAAACACTCCAGAACGAACAGGTGGAGCTGCACCTTACCATAATCGGCTTCTTAATACCTCCGGCGAGCATTTCGCACGAACTGCTTTTACAGCTTATTATGAGCAGAAAATCACACGTGCCGAGTTAGCTTCCGTTCTCTCTAATTGTGACACAAAACACCTTGCTAAAATTGAGAGCACTATTTTCGTATGAATTCATTGCTTACCCATGATCAAATAATTTACAGTCTTGACACGAGCGCGCTAATTGCCGCCTTTCATGAACGATACCCAATTGAAAACTTCCCTTCTTTGTGGGATAAAATTGAGGAGTTAATAAAAAATGGTCGGCTGAAAATGTCGCAAATTGTTTTTGATGAAGCGATGAGAGACACGAAAATCAAGCAATGGTGCAATGAGAATCAATTAAAGCCAGACTTCCAAGCAGCAATTGACGAGTCAGTGCAGGAGCAAGTCAGTGAAGTCCTCTCGGAATTTCCAAGATTGGTGGACAATCGAACTGGAAAATCAGGGGCTGACCCGTGGGTTATTGCTTTGGCACTCACCGATGAAAACTATATCGTTGTGACGGAGGAGAATCCTACAAATAGCGAAAATAGACCGAAAATTCCTGATGTCTGTGCCCATTTTAACCTTCAGTGCATCAAGATAGTCGATCTAATAAAGAGAGAAAACTGGATCTTTGAATAAGCAAGGATCAATCCCGCGCTTGACCTGCAACTGAAAATCTGCTATACTGCTGGGAAAATCACGGAGACGGAGTTCCAAGCACGTGAATTCGCCCAAACGCCCAAACCAAGACGCACTCTATCAAGCACTCAATACCTACCGCGATGCCATGCGTCCCTTCATTCTTAAAAATCTGAAAGCGGTGCAAGACTTAGCTCCAGAAGATCGCTTTGAAAACGAAGCAGATATAGATGTTGGCAATTTTCCATACCTTTTCAGAGAGTATTGGCGCGATGTTTTTAAACACTGCTTCGATCCAGATCGCGATATTCGGAGTGCTGTAGGTCTCATCACCGAAGCCCGAAATCAAATTTCGCACCCGGGAACAGAAGACATTGATCCCAGCTACTCCCTTTCACGACTCCACGACATTGCAGATGTGCTTGGACAAATCAATGCCCCCGACCAGAAGCGAGAAGTTGAATCCATCCGCGACAAATTACTCACCAGCACGGCACCAACTGTAGACACGAAACCGAAACTACCGCGTAGAAAAGTAACAGATCTCACCCCGTGGCGTGATGTCATACGTCCTAACGACGATGTCATTCAAGGCACTTTCCGAAAATCAGAATTCGCCGCCGACCTTCAAGAAGTCTTTGAGGGAAGGGCGAAGACCCCAGAATACGGCGAAACCGAAATTTTTTTCAACCAGACATACATCACCCCAGGACTCAAGGAACTCTTAATAAATACCTTGAAACGTCTCGGCAGCAAAGGTGGTAATCCGGTTATCCAACTCAAAACCGGTTTCGGGGGTGGAAAAACCCATAGCCTCATCGCCCTCTACCACCTCGTTACCGGAATTAATATCCTGAGAGAACTCACCACAGAAGGAGAATATGCGCGCTTGCAAAAAGAGATAGAGGCTATTTTTCAGGAAGCAGAATGGGATGCCGATACACTACTCAATGTTAATGTTTCTGTTCTCGTCGGGACATATCTCTCCACCACTGATGCAGATGAAACCAAACAGGGAGACCCGCTCAACACGCTTTGGGGTATGATGGCGGATCAACTCGGCGGGCAAGATGGGTATAATATCGTAAGAAAAGCCGCACTCGAAGGCACCGCTCCCGGCGGAAAACAGTTGGATGTGCTCTTTGCACACGTTGGACCCTCTGTCATCTTAATAGATGAACTCGTTGCCTACGCTCGTAATGTCCAAAACGTCACACAGGAAAGTATCTATACCTTCTTTCAGAATCTCACGGAGTCCGTTAACAGGTCTCAGAACGTTACGCTCGTCGCAACACTCCCCGAAGGACAGGTGCAAGCAGGTGGAGAAGGCGGAATAACTGCTCTTGATACCCTTGAGTCTATTCTTGAACGAATTGATGCTGTCTCAATACCTTTGGAAGTTGATAACGCTTTTGAGGTCGTGCGGAGGCGATTGTTCAGTAATGAAATTGACGAAATAGAACGAGACCTAACCTGTGAAGCGTTCAGAAAGATGTACCAGAACTCACGCAACGAATACCCCGAGGGTGTCAACGATCAACACTACCTCCAACGGATGAAAGACTGCTACCCGATACACCCGGAGGTATTTGACCGGCTGTCCCAAGATTGGGCGGTAATTCCGGGATTTCAACGCACCCGCGGTGTACTACGGATGATGGCAACCTGCATCTCATGCCTCTACCAAGAGCAAGACCAATCTCTACTGATAATGCCAGCGAACCTTACACTTGCCGACCCTGCACTCGCCGATGAATTTACAAGGCTACTCGCAAGGTCCGGCGGGAATTGGGATCCAGTCGTCCAAGAGATAGACAGCCACGGCTCCCGCACTGAACAGATCGATAGGAGTTCTCAAGGCTTCATTGAAGTAGGCAATGCGGCACGCCGAATCGCACGGACTATATTTCTTGGTAGTGCCACGGGGGGCGCGGTCAAAGGCATCACGAATCGACAAATTCATCTCGGGGTTGTCGAACCCGGACAAGGGGTCGCCGTTTACAACGACGCTCTTAACAGAATGACCGGCGACCTCTATTTCCTCTATAATCTTGACGATAGATATTACTTCCACACCCAGGAGAACCTCAACAAGGTCGCTATCGATCGCGAAGCAGAATACACCGAGGCAGATATCCACGCTGAGATCGTCTCACGATTAGAAAGAGCCATCGGACGCGATCCGAGCGTGCAGGTTTGTCCAACCTCGCCAAGTGCCGTCAAGGATTCTGAGACGATTCAATACGTTATCCTCCATCCGCAGGCATCCCTACCGAGCCGCGAAAAGGAGACGGATATAGCAAGTAATACAGCACGCAACATTCTGACATACAGCGCGGATGACGAAAGGCAGCGCACCTTCAGGAATACACTTCTCTTCATCGCAGCACGGCAAGACAATATCCGGGAACTCAGAAATTTCGTCAAAAATTACCTCGCTTGGAACTCCATCATGAACGGAGATATCCTCCACGGCGCGCTCACGAACCTCGAAGGCGCGAGGTTAGATCAGACGACGGAAAACCTCGAATCCGCTGAAGATGCTGTAACAACCGCGATCTTCAAGGCATACCGATGGACACTTACACCAACCCAAGCAGATCCTCAAACGAACGCCTACGACTTCTCTATCGCTGACACAAAAGTCGATGATCGCAGAATCATCAGTCGGCTCCGCGACAAATTCATTGAAGACGACGCAATTGTAACAAAAATAGCCCCTGAAATCTTCGCCGCACAATTGCAGCAATACATCTGGAGCAGCGATACCTACCAAGAACACATCGGCTTAGATACGCTCTGGGAACTCATGGC
>JAPOOP010000157.1 GCA_026713385.1 Candidatus Poribacteria bacterium
AAAGACATCAGATAGATATGGAAAGTGTCACTCCTATCGGAAACATACGCGAGGTGCCGTCCATCAGGTGAAAAGGCAGGTTGAATCGACCTACCGATGTCGCTGGTGATTCGCCGTTCATTTTTACCATCTGCATCAATGAGATAAATCTCCCAGTCGCCTTCTCTTGCTGAGACATACGCGATCGTTTTTCCATCAGGCGACACCGTGGGATTGTAACAATCATAGCGATTTGGATTGAAATGTTTCTCGTTTTTCCCGTCAATGTCTACGGTATAAAGTTGGTTTACCTCATTTCGAGAGGAGACAAATATAATGCGCTTTCCATCTGGAAAGAATGCAGGACTTCCGTCATCGGTTTCGTTATAGGTGATACGCTTCGGTTCAACGTCTTCTGGTGTGACTTGTGCGAGATCCAGTCCTGCCAAATTGAGGAGATATAATTCCAGATTCCCATCTACATTGGATTCATAAACAACCTGATTTCCAGCAGGTGATGTGCGAGGCACGCGGGCACCGAAACTCACTGGCAAAACGGATCGCGTTATTTTGCTATGAATATGTGTTACAGAGAATCCAGCGTAAATCGGAGTGGAGCCGCTGCTTTGGATGACAACTTTAACTTCGCGAGATGCCTTCGGTTCGCTGCTATAAAACAGATAGTTTGGGGTTCTGAGGAATGCTGGTGAGCTATCGTTGAAATCTGTTGTGAAGGTTACACGCCGTTGGATACGCCCATTTAAGTCCATTAAATAGATTTCGCCGTTGTCGAGTCGAAATGATGCGAAGGCAATTTGTGTGCCGTCCGGTGAGAAGGTGGGCGAATAGTTATCTGAATCGCCAAGGGTCAACTGCTTTGTATGATAACTGTCTCCCACAAGTTCGATGATTTTGCGCAGGACCTGGGGATCCAGAGTGCTGCGTTGAATGAGTCGGAGCACGCGGAAGGCGGAGTTTCTGTCGCCGAATCTCAGATAGGTACGTGCCAATTCAATTCGTGCTGCAATCCGTTCCTCCGGTTGTGCAGCATAAAGTTGTGAAGCCTTTTGTAGTTCCATAACCGCGTCGCTGTAACGTCCCAACTCGTTGTAGGCTTTCCCTAATAATATCCGTGCCTTCGGATCCTCAGGTGCCGTTTCAATATAAGTCTCCAGTTCTTCCGCTGCTGCTTGTGGCGTTCCAGCGTTCAGAAGTTCTTCACTCTTTTTGAGAACTGTCGTATTATCTTGACACCCAACCACTAAGACAACGAGAAGGATGCTACATATTTTAATTATTCCTTGCGGTTCGGTCAGGTAAGTTGATAGTTTCACGTTCTTTTCCGTAGAATCGCCTGCGCCGTTGTTGCAGGCTTCGTTTTCGGCATCTCTCAAAATACAATCCTGTTTACTCTCTACCCATTCTCGATTTCGGACCAGAATTTATCTGGTTTACGGACTTAAGGTCGGTTTCTACGCCTGCCCCGCCATCCATCGCCAACTGCGTAGAGCCAACATAAAATACCTTGGACAAACGCACTGATTTTCAGTTTCCAGGAAGGTCGGTACATCAGTTTTTCGCCATCATCGAAGGTCCAGAGGTGAAGTGAATAAGGTTCCTGTGCCTCAGAGTTTTCGATTTCATCTGCTGAGGTGTTCTCCTGCATTGCAGGTTTGAACCGCATTAAATCATCCCATCCTGTTACTGGCAGTGAATTGAGGTAGAAAATACCAATAGCAGAAGCGAAAATGGTAAAAAGGAGAATCGCTTTTGGAAATTGCCCTAAATATAATTGACCGAGTCCTGGAATTATTGCGGACAGGATCATCGCACCGAAAGAATTGCTGGCGGCGACACGCGTATTTGCGGGTTCTACCATCGATTAAGACTCTCCTTGTGCCACAAGGTAGACTCCGATACAGATGATCAGAGCACCTATTATACGGATCTTAGGGACAGATTCCTTGAATAACATCCAGGAAAACAGGATTGACAGTACATATCCAGAACTTAGCATCGGATACGCAACACTCAGTTTAACACGCGACAGAATAATCAGCCAGACGAGCGTTGTGAAGCCATATATCGCAATCCCACTGAGGATATAAGGGTTCAGGAACGCCTGTACCAATTTGCCCGTAGCATCTCGTAGGCTATTGATACGACCGATTGTGTTCATGCCGTGTTTAAACAAAATCTGTCCTATTACCGTTAGTAAAACGTTGAAAAATAGCAGTAAAAAATCCTTCATAACTTTATTATACCACACCTCTACTCTTTTTATTACAATTTTTAAGGGATGAATTTCAGAGGCATTCAGTTTTCATAGGTTATAGAGATACGTTACTTTAATGACAATAACACGGCTTTCCAGTTGTAACTGGCGTCCAGAAACTGTCCCAACAGAAGCATCGCCCCAAGCCTCGTTATAGGCAACGAAAAGGTGACTCTTTGGGCTATATTCCCATCCAAATAGAAGACTTAGCAGATACGTCTGATGAATTTCCATAGAAAGTGGGCGTTCCCTACTCGTCTGTGCGAACATTCGGAGAAACGACTCTCGCGTGAACAAGTAGGTCGCACGCAATGAGCTAACGAAAAACCTACCATCAATTGCCCCCTCCAAATCAAAACTCTGCGCGTAGCCGCTGTCTAACTCTATAGACAAATTGCTCTGTGGACGGAGAGTGGTCTCAAGCGTAAGACTCCGCTGTTTGCCGGCTTGTTGTCGTCCAAAGTTAAAATAGTCCGCGAAATCCACGCCGATACCGATAGCAATCGGATGTGTGGAGTCGGTATCAATCTCGAAACCGTATCTGTCTGCCGTGAATACTTCAGTGAGTTCAACTTCCCGACTTCGGTCATAGTAGGCGGTAATATCGTCCAAGAGAATTTCTCTGAAATCCATCCCGACATTTCCACCGACACTCCATTTGAACAGGTCTTCATCGAAATCAGGCGAAAGGGACAACTCTGGGTTACGTTCTCGCCACTCCACAAAATACGCTGGTGTATAAAGGCTTTGAGAGAGACGAGCGGTTATACCAGAAAAAAATTGGTGTTTTCCCCAGTGTGGAGAATAGGAGGACCGCATAGAGACACGTTGCCAGCCACGGTTTCGTTCTTTTCGAAGAAATCCCGTCTGATTAATTTCAAAGTGCGGCGCGACCCTTTCAAATCCAATGTCGCTGCTCCAGAGATAGTTGCGCTGCGCGAAATCGACCGTATACGCAAAATTATTACTGTCTTCGCCCGGATGGAAACTACCAGCGTATTGTCCGGTGAGATGATAAGTTTTGCCCAAAGCAAGGTTCATATCAACGCCACCGACTCGGCTATGACTCCATCGTTCACTACCGGGCTGTTCCTTGTTCACGAATAGAATCCCAATATTTGAACGTTTGAGGATGTCACGTTTAACACGGATTGCAGAAAACCATGCCTCCTCTTTTTCGGATGGTGTACTATCAGAAAACCTGAATTCACCGGTTTGATTTCCCAAAATCCCGATAGAGTAATCGCCGACTTTTCCAGTAAGTTTACTACCCCAGAGGATATTACCGCGACTCCCAATACGGCGGCTGAACATCAGGTCATAAGGCGTTTCAAAAAAACTGTTTCCTTCAACAAAAAACGGACGTTTTTCAGGAAAACGCGTCGGAAATCGGGTCAGATTAATCTCCAGTTGATCTGCTTCAACTTGTGCGAAGTCGGGATTGACTGTGACATTCGCCTTTAGTGCACTCGTGAGGCTGTATTGCACATCCAAACCTGTTCCGAGTTGGCGTGTTAAATTGGTATCGGTGGCACTCATACCACCCCCTAAAAGATAGGGGGAGATTTCAAAGTTTTTTCCAGTCTTAATGCCTTGAATGCCTACGATGTGTCCTAAATCAGACATTCGCGTGACAACACCCGCTTGTGTCAATTGTTTCCATACCGTAACCTCGCTTTTCCTGCGGTTTACCCGCTCCACATCAAACCCCCAGATCTGCGTTGGCTTGTCGGTAAATCGAAAGTTTGCGAACGGGATTTTAAACTCGGCGTACCACCCCGATTCGTCAATACTGCTTTCAACCCACCAAATTCCCTTCCAGTTGCTGTCGCGTTGGGTGTCCTCATACCGATAATTATCACTCTGAACACCGGCTGGGTTAGTCGCAAATTTATAGCCTGTACGGTGGTCGTGATGTGGGTCAATGAAGAAAGAGATGACTTCCGAGTCATAGAGGTCGCCGCGCCGCGTCATCCGATTGATGATTTTATTCGGTTCGGCATCGTAACATCGGAATGCGACATAGATGTTATGCACATCGTAAGCGATGCGGAATTCTGTGTCATCAGTTGCCGGATTACCACGTGCCGGTTCAAGTTGAATAAAACCGCTACGGGGTTCTGCCTGCTGCCATACAGTATCGTCCAGTATCCCGTCAATTTGCGGTGGTTCGCCTACGATTCGGTGAGCTTCAACGACATGTTCACCCATACCTTCTGGATGTGCAAAAAGGAGTAGTGGATAGGCAATGAATAGCAATAGACCAGCGACGAGTTTTGGCATGCATTAATTATAGTTGAAACACCGTATGTTGTCAAATTTTGCCGTTCTCAGTGAAATATCCAATGCTCCCTCTTCGTCGTACAGTCTGCCGGATGGGACAATTGTCGCTTTTCCTTGAAAAAATCGTTAAATTCCTTTAAAATTCTTGAAATGCTGTTAGAGTAATTGTCCAACGATTCGTCTTCGTAGTTAAAGTGCGTAGCTCGTAATGAAATGGAGAGCGGATTCGAGCAAAGAACGTTAATGCGCAAACTCATGTCATTTAACCGCAAGGAATACTTAAAAAATGGTTGAACTTACACGAGAAGACATTGAATTTTTCAGAAATGAAGGGTACTTGGTGAAACGGAACGTCCTGAACCCGGAATTGATGGAGCGGGCACGGGCAAGGCTCTGGGAGGGTGCGCCCGAAGGACGCAGACGTGATGATCCTGACACTTGGATAGGACCCTTCACTCCTGAAGAGGAAAATATTGACAAAGACAACAATCGGCGAGGTTTCCGGTGGAACTTTCGTGAACCCGGTGGTGAAGATTGGATGGTTCAGCTTCTCGCTACCGATCCAAACGTCTGGCGGATGGCAGAGCAATTTTTGGGTGAGGGGAATTTGGTGCGACCTGACCGTGTGCGCGGTATCTACTGCACCCTACCTTACGGCGATGTTCCAAAGAAATCGATCGGATGTCATGTTGATGCGCATCCGTTTCATCTCGGTGCTGTCGGTTATATTGACGATGTGCCGCCGGAAGGTGGTGGATTTACTGTCTGGCCCCGGAGCCACAAAACCTTCTATTACGATTACCAATCCCAATACAAGAACGAGCCAACACCGCAATATGAAGCCGACCGCGAGCGTCTCAGTAGAGAACCGGGTGTTGAGTGCTACGGTAACGCAGGGGATGTTGTCTTCTGGCACCATCGCATCGGGCATGCTGCGGGACATAACTATTCGCGGCAGATCCGGCAAGCGGTGCTATACGACTTTCGAAAAACAGAATTAGAACAAACGCAGGAAGAACCGCCGAACGAGGATATGTGGCGGGATTGGCCCGGCATCAAGGCATTGGAGTCGGACTTTTAATTTTACCTTGCGGGTCGGTCAGATGGGTTGATAGTTTCACGTTCTTTTCCGTAGACCTACAGAAACACCGGATTTAGTCTGGGGTTAGGCTAAATCCGTTCCTTGTATTACATTGCAAACCCCTGCGCCGATGTTGCAGGCTACGTTTATTTTATCGTAAACCTAACTCTTTCAATGTGTTTGCCATCATGTCGTGAGCGATTTGCGCTTTCTCCATGCGCATGTGAGGGAACGTTTCCACCGAGATGTACTTATCGTAACCGACTTTCCCTAAACTCTCGGCAAAGGTTCGGAAATCCAACTCATCTCCCGCTTCACCTGGAATCAGAAAAGTGCTGTACGGATACATCCCTGTCACACCTTTTACATGGCAATGGGTAGTGAGCCGTCCCAGCTTTTCAGTAACTTCGGCGATGTCTTCACCGATATGATAAAAATTGGTAATGTCATTAAGGGACCTGAGTGCGTCAGAACCGACATGCTCAATCAGAAGCGTAACTTTTGAAGATGCATCGATTGTCGTTGCTTCGTGATTGTGGATGTTCATTGTGATGCCGAGTTCTTCAGCGCGTTGGCAGATCGGCTTCAGGGCATCAACGAGGAGTCGCCATGCGAACGCGTCGCCTTTCTCGCCGCCATATCCCGTTAGGAAATTAACGCCACCTGCCCCCAGTGCAACGGCTACGTCTTGAAGAAGTGCGTAATGGTCAACTGCTTCCTGCTGGTCTTCCGCTGCCAGTTGGTATAAACCTTTTCCTGTAAACGGATTAATGACGGACACCTTTAATCCGCTGTCGGTTACCATTGTCTTGACCTCTTTGAGCAAGCCATCGGTGACTTCGCCGGAAGGGATGTGTGCTTCTGGTCCGCACATCATTTCGATTGCGTCGTAGCCTGCATCGGCGAGAATTGTGATAACTTCTTGTAGGGGGATGTCTTTCATCCCACCTGCGTGATAAGAGATACCGATCACTGTTTCAACTCCTTCTATCTTTCACTCTTTTCAATCAGATTTGTTTGATCTCGATTTTTTTCCGAATCATCGTTCTCTTATGAAAAGCGAACCCTCATGCGTCGCGCATATCAGTTTTTCGCTGTCTGCTGAAAAAGTCAATTCCCGAATGGGACCTTCTTGAGTAGGAAACATGGACACAGGAGTACCACTGCTTGTATCCCATAACTGAATATAACTATCTCTTCCACCGCTTACGAGTAGTTCACCGTCAGTAGAAAATGCCAACGCACTGACGGAGTCGGTATGACCTCTTAATATCGTTAGTAAGTGCTTGTCATCTAAATTCCATAGCCGAACAAGTGTGTCCGAACCGCCACTCGCCAGTGTTTCACTTTCAGGCGAAAATGCCAAAGCCAAGACAAGTCCGTCATGTGCCGAAAAAGTAGACAGCAGTCCACCCGTTTCGACTTCCCACAAGCGAATCTTGCCGTCCGCACTTCCACTCGCGAGCGTTGTTCCATCTGGTGAAAATGCCAAGCTTCTAATTCGTCCTGGGGCTTCAGTGGAAGTAGCAAGCAACCGTTCTGTGCGCGGATCCCATCCGGGCAGCGGAACACCATCAGGTGAAGATGATGCTAACGCGTTCATCAGATTAGAATCTCCCGCTAATGTTAGCACTTCGCGAGCAGTGGCGGTGTCCCAGAGTCGGAGCGTATTGTCTTCACTCCCACTGGCAAGCAGAGAATTATCTGGGGCAAATGCCAATGCCCGCATGTGCTCCGTATAACCTGAGAGCATTGCGAATTGTGCTCCACTATCTGTATCGTATATCCAAATACGTCCATCACCACCGGCGGCGAGCCGTGTGCCATCTGGCGAAAAAGTGATAGCCATTACCTGTTTTCTGTCAAACCTTGATTTGAGCCCTTGAGGTAACTCAGATTGGATGCAGTTTTGGAACAGCTCTGTTTTTTCCATTTTTCTAATTATTAAGCTCCTATCCTGCGCTCCATTACATTACGAGCAGGTTTCCGTCGCGACTGAAATAAAGATTTGGACCGTATAACACCAAAAACCAAGCCCGTAACGAAGTGGAGGGCGACTCGAAAGCGGAAAAAGTGAAGTTTCAAACAACGGAACTTATCCGCGAGGTAAAATTAAAAATTCCAATCTAAAACGACACCTGTATATACATTCGGTTCGTTGAGGAGGCCATCGTAAGCCTGTTTAATCTGCTCTGGTTTGAGACGGTGAGAGATTAAAGGTTCAACGTGCAATTGCCCGCGTGCCATCCAGTCAAAGATCGTTTGTTGTTTGCCGAATTGAGAGGTTCGGTTACCGATGTCTGGGTACATTGGCACGCACCATTCAAGTGCTCCACGAATGGTGATCCATCGCAGATGTGTTTCAGAGAGCAGGTCAGTCAAGTCTCCGGGCACCGAGACGCGTGGTGTTCCGAGAATAATGAGTTGTCCGTGGTTGGCGGTAGCACGAAGTGCTTGCATAACAACGCCACTGTGCCCAACAGCATCGACCGTAATGCCCCCAATTTCATCACCCGTTATTTCTTCAATCTGTGTTTGTGCTTCTTCAGCAGTGCCCCCGACGGTGTACTTGATTCCACACCGCTGTGCGAGATCCCGTCTCTCTGCTACCGGATCCACACCAATCACGCGACATCCATGAATCTGAAACATCTGTGATGCCAAATTTCCAACAAGCCCTAATCCAAAGACAACGACCCACGGGTTCGTCCCAATTTCTCCAACAACAATCGCTGTCATTGCCACGCCTGCCATTCGTGAGGCGGCAACCACAGCTGGATCCACTGCTTCTCTCACAGGGGCGACCAGTCGATCTTGTGAATATCGGATCGTTGAAGCATGCCGTCCGTATGTGAAAACCCGATCGCCGGGTGCAGCGCGGGTAACGCCAGCGCCGACTTCACGCACAATGCCTACATTCGCGTAACCGGAACGCCACGGATATTCACACCATGCGCCCTTCTGGAATACTTTTGGTTCTCTCCCTGTGTAATTTGCGAGTTCTGTACCGCTACTAATGAAGGTGTATTCTGTGTCTATTAGCAATTCACCGGGAGCGAGCACTCGCGCGTCTATATCAGCAGTTTGCAGCTCAACTTGATTCTGACCTGTTACAACAACTTCTCTTATTTTCATGGTGAATTTTCTTCTCCTAATGCCTTTAGTTCTTCTGTTTTGATTTTACGGATTAAAGCCTGCATCCGTTTATATCGAACAAGTCCGACGAAGAAGGTCGCAATGCCGAGTAAAATAAAGATAATACCAATCACCTCAACGATATATGAACTGAAAATCTCTTTGAGATGCACAAAGGATAAGCCTGCGACGAACAACGTTAGTGCCGTGCGGATATAGGCGAGAAAGGTTCGCTCATTCGCGAGGATAGTCCGGTCTGCAGCGAGATGATCTCGCAAAATCAGTTGGTCTTCCAGTCCTTTGTAGGGTGTTGGTTTCTCTGGCATTTGTTGTTCCGTTCTTCCTTAAAAGAGATTCAAAATAATGATGCCGGCAAGCCATCCATAGAAAGTCCGAAGGCACCGTAACCTTTTTGCTGTACGCTGGTATTCCGCCGTGTAACACGCCGGATTTTGGAAATAGAGCGTCAATCGTTTGGGTGTGGACAAGTCAATTTTGGGTGTTAACGTGCTCATCACAACGGTACTTATACCGAGAAGCACAATATTGATTATAGGCAAGATGCTAAGAGCCGCGCCAAATACTGTCCAACGCCATTTTGAAACACTACGGGATGCGTCAGCCCGTGCCACACGGATCAGAGATGCGGATGGTATTCCTGTTTTTGGAGCCATGCGTGATGTCCGGATTGAAACGCGGGACTTCCTTGCTCCGCTCTTTTATATTTTAGAAACGCTTTCTGCGCGCAATACGCATTAATCCTCGTAACGTAGATTTTTCCCGTTGTCGGGACCGCCTTGATGCCAAACCCAGACGTTCCGGAAATATGCCTGTTTTTCTGGGGGCAACCCATCAATCACATGCTTTGGTGCTGATGGTTTGTGAAATTGACACCCGACGAAATTATAACAATTAAAGATGGCGATCCGCGGTCGATTTGGATTTTGCCACGCAACTCCAGAATGACAAAGGTTTTCCGTGAAGATAATGACGGAACCTGGGGGGCAACTGTACGTTTCAAAGAGTGGTGAATCTGTCTGCCGATGCACCTCAGGAATTTGGAAGTTGGCTTTGTGGCTTCCCGGCAGGAATAGCGTGCCACCTTCACCTGCTTTGACTTCGTTCAGTTCAAAAACAACTCGCGTCAGGGCGGAGTATATCTTCCCGTTTCGACACTGATAGTTGAAGTTGGGATTCACATTTCGCACACCACCATGAGGTGGAGGTCCGCCGGTTCCCGCAGTGCGATAGGTGAACCAACTGGATTCCATCCGAACTTCTCCTAAAATCTCGTGGAGAATATCAATTATGACCGGATGATCGATTAAAAATGATGCCGTGCCTCCTGGAAACTGTCGTTCATGGGGTGGCAAAGATTCGGGATTTGTTTGGATAGTCTCAATTTGTGCTTTCAGTGCCGCAATTTCTGAAGGCTTTAAAACTTCAGGAATTAACAGGTAGCCTTTGAGATCAAAGATAAATTTCTGTTCTTCCGTCATGGCAATTCTCCCTGACAAATAACGCTTCCGATCATCTTAAGCATTATAGCAAATTTTAGGTTTAATTCAAAGCGATATTTTATATTCGGCGACATCACTGGCATCACGCTGAAACATTTGTTGTTTCTTGAGTCTTATCGCTGGAGATCTCTGTGTAAAGGCGCGTATCGCCAAAATAAAATATACCTAATAAGGTAACGAACCTTTGTTTGACACCGATACATGCTGTATGCTATACTAAAAACATGCCGCGAGCAGTATTTTCGGTGCAGCGTGCCAACCGAAAACTTGGTATAGAAAAGTCGGTGCAGCGTGCCAACCGAGAATTACTGTGAAAAGCATCAACATACTGTTGAACTTTATTTACAAAAATGAAATGGAGTAACCAATTTAATGAATTTCAAACAAGCATTAGATAGCAAAATCGCAGATTATAACTTACTCAAGCACCCATTTTACCAAGCATGGAGTGCCGGTGAATTATCAGTTGAATCCCTACGTTCCTATGCCCGTGAGTATGGTGCTTTTATCTCTACAGTGCCAGAGGGTTGGGAAGCACTCAACGAGATCGAAACCGCAGAGGAAGAGACCGAACACATCGACTTGTGGGCTGACTTCGCTGCTGGGCTTGACACAACTGTTGATGAAGCACAAATCCCGCAGGTGAAGGCATTGATGCGGACCGCACACGAGCTCTTTTCGGAACGGACGACTGCACTCGGTGCACTCTATGCGTTTGAGGTACAGCAACCGGCAACTGCCCAATCGAAACTCACCGGTTTAAAGACGTTCTATCAACTCCCGAAATCCGTAGAACCTTATTTTGAAACGCATTCACACAACGAGCATGAAACGGAAAAACTACTTGAGCACATTGGCACGTTGCCATCGGATTCACACGCCACTGTCGTACAGGCATGCGAGACGATGAGCAGTGCCTTGTGGGATGCTCTCACGGGGATTCATGATGCGGAATGCGCGTGATACGGTGCAGGCGTATTTTGATGCTCTTGTTGTTGGTGATGCTGAAACCCTCATTGCAATGATGCTTCCTGTCTCACACTACGTCAAGATCGGCACCGATGCTGACGAGGTTGTTGAGGGAAGCGTAGAAATCGCGGCGTATTACCGAAACCACGTCGCGAGCACAGAGGATTTCAGCATTGAATTTATTAACCTTAACGTGCAGGAACGAGGGAATGTCGCTTGGTTCTACACGCGACAGGTCTGGCGGCTCAAATGGCAAGGCACGTCGGAGGAATTCATGATGCGGATGACGGGTGTCTTGGAAAAAATCGATGAGTTGTGGAGGTTTGCGCAGATCCACGCCTCGATTGGGCATCAATAACGGAGGACACATTGTGATAGCACTTTCTAAAGAAATTCAACAGGCAGTTCAGGAATCTGAGGATAACCTTGTCCGTTTGGTTGATCCAGAAACGAATGTAGAATATGTCGTGGTACCTGCTGAAACTTATGAACAGATGCGAAACGGGGTATACTACGACGACAGTCCGCTTACCGAAGAAGAGCGACGTGCACTCCTCATTCAAGCAGGACTTCGTGCGGGTTGGGATGATCCAGAAATGGACATTTACAACGATCTTGATCTGCGACGGAGAAACTTTTGAAAATCTCAACTATTTCCTTTGATGGCGATATGACCTTGTGGGATTTTCGGAAGGTTATGCATCATTCGCTCAAACATACATTGGTAGAGCTGCAAAGACAGGTTCCAACCCAGCGTGTTTTAGGACTTACAGTCGATGAAATGGTTGTAATTCGGAATCAGTTTGCTGGAGAAGTAAAGGGCAAAATTTGGAACCTTGAAGAAATCAGATTGCGCGCATTTGAGAAGACACTTGAATATGTCGGTTGTCCAGATAAAGAACTTGCTGTGCATCTGAATGCGATATATCGGAAGCATCGGTTTGAAGATGTAGAGTTATATCCAGATGTCATCTCGACTTTTGATGTTTTGTCACCACAATTCAAACTGGGATTGCTCTCAAATGGAAATACCTACCCGGAACACTGCGGACTTGAGGGGCATTTCGCCTTTGTTGTCTTTTCCCAAGATGTGCAGATTGAGAAACCGGATCGAAAAATTTTTGAAATTACTGCTCAGCGAGCAGGTTGTAAGCTCGCGGAGATGCTTCATGTAGGAGACTCACTTGAGAACGATGTTGCTGGTGCGCGGAACGCTGGCGCGTATTCTGTCTGGCTCAATCGTGAAGGTGAACCGAATCACACAGAAACCCAACCCGACTACGAGGTGGCTTCGTTGGCTGAAATTCCTGAAATTTTAGGGGTGGAGAGAACAGAATCATGATCACACTTTCTAAAGAACTTCGACATTGTCACACAGATCCGTCCCCGACTCGTCGTATTCCGGAAGAAGCATATTCGCCAGCAAAATTCCGAAAATCCACACACACGCTTGACGACCTATTAGCACAAGTCACAGAGGATAATCTGCCCGATGA
>JAPOOP010000156.1 GCA_026713385.1 Candidatus Poribacteria bacterium
CGTTGCGAAACACCGCCATTTCCGTCCTACGATTCGCAGGATACACAAAAATCTCGAAAACGCTACGACACTTCGCTGACACTCCTAAACTCGCAGTTAACCTCATCCATGGATAACTCTTAAAACTGAACCCCTCTGGCTATTTCACAGGACTATTTAGTTTTCGGTTCTGATCTTGGTTTTCGTCCACAGATGTTTAGGATTTCGCGCAATATCGCGAGCACAGTTCGTTCCTACAGCGGAAAATGTTCACGCATATAAAGTAAATATGTAAAACTAAATGACCCTGGCTATTTCATAAATTTTGTCTTGATTTCGGGTGCTATCACTGGTATAATAGTGTCGAAAATATACAATATGATTTTACGCGAATCGCAATGCTATTCAAGGCGTTGCACAAGCTTTAAGGAGAATAAAATGTTTTACAATGTATTACGTCTGCGTGTTAGAGACCCGCTCGCTGCGCCACATCTATTTCAAGTATGTTTCGCGGTTGTGGTACTAATGCTAATCGCGACGGTTTCGACTGAAGCAGACCTCAGCGATCCAACTTTGTCCGTGTACTATAATTTCGATGCAGATGGTGACACCCTCAAAGACGGTTCCATTTACGGCAACGATGGGACAATCGAAGGGAAATCGAGAAGAGACGATGGGGTCATTGACAAAGCTATCGTCTTGGAGGATCAATCGTGGATAGATATGAACGGACCTGAATTTGAAAATGTCCCTCGTGAAGGACTCACCATTGCGGTTTGGGTTAATCATAACGGTTCACCGGATCCGCAGAGCATTTTCGACTCAATTGGGACAGATCACGCAAGTGGTCTCTACCACGTCGAAATCCGCCCAGCCGGATTCAGATTCTTTCATCGAAATGGTGCCGAACAAGAAGTCTTCAACATCAATCCCGGTCCCATTATCAAAGACGGAAAATGGGTGCATTTCACCGGTACTTACGATAGCAAGAGCGGTGAGGCGAAAACATACATTGATGGGAAAGTGACGCATGAGGCGAAAGGTAACGGCGAACTCTCCGACAATTGGGGAGTCCAAGCCGAAATCGGACACCATAAGAACAGCCGGTGGTTTGATGGGTTGATGGACGAATTCTATATGTTCGCTCGCGCGTTATCGGAAGATGAAATTAAAGAAGTCATGGACGGAGAATTTCTATCGGTGGAACCGGCAGATAAACTCGCCACTACTTGGGGTAGCCTTAAAGCGCGACGGTAAGATTTTTTAGGCATTGACGGGTTTTAGAGCGGCGATCAATGCCCTACTACGGGCTAAGTAACAAACGGCTTGTGCACAGGATTTTCTTGTGCTCAAGCCGTTTGTTGTTAATCTACCGGTGCGGCGCATATTCCCAATCGAAGCGTTGTCGTCCGTAAGTTATGCCGTCAATTTCGGTCTGGTGGCAGACGAAGCACCTATGGGCTTCGGTGACACCGTGCAACTCATGCACTAACTGAATTTCTTCCGTGTTATGCACGTGGCATTTGATACAGGTGTAACTCCCGTAATCGAAATCGGCGTAGATGGCGATTTGATCTGTGACTTTCCTGATGTGATAGGTGCGTTTATTTTTCGGGTCGGTGACTGTCCAAGCGTTTCCGGGTTCCTTGACTGAGATAGCAGCAGTTGTGGGGACTCTGCTTTCATTTTGTAAGAACCACCAGTGCAAATCCTCTGGAACAGTGTCTGATGTGTCCAGTTCTTCAGGAAAAGTTGTACTGACATGGAACAGAAGGCGTTCGGGGGTATGGCATCTTGCGCAAGGCACATCGTGAGCTTCCGTGAGCGGTAAGAATTCGTCATGCTCCAGTTTTTTTTGTCCGTGGAATACGATGCTGACGAGTAGAATCGGTGCAAGGATGAGATGACATCGGAGCAAAATCCGGCGCGCCCCACGAGATGTCAGGCTCACGGCGATACCAGTACCTAAATTCGACAAAGCGAGCAAAAAGGTAAGCCATGAGTGCCACGCCAGCGGTTGAAACGCAGAATGCAGTAGCACCAAGCACAACCCTAACGAAGCGAGCCGTTGATGGTATCTGAGCCATATCTGCCGATTGCCCCACCGAATCCAGCGGCTCCGCAGGAGGTACAGACTGGCAATGACGATGGCGATCGCACCGATGATGCTGATAGTGTGTCTCGCTTCACCGAAACTGCCTGCCTGCCATATACATAAACCTGAGATAACAGCGGCACCGACGATGCCGTGTCCGATTTGGATAAAAACTCTCATAGCCTCAGTTTAGCATGGACCCGCGATGGAGTCAATTAAAATATCAAACGCCAGTGCATGAAATGGACAATACCTTTTGTGGGATCGTTCTCTAAATTTCATACCTTTTCAAACTGCAGCTGAGGATCAATTGAGGACCAGATGTAAACTTTTTTTAGAGGTATCTCGTATAATATGTTATAATGGTCAGGACTGACGGATAAATCCAAAGGAGGAAGGGACATGAAGTTGCAGGGAACTTTCGTACTACTCTCGCTTTTGGCAATGGTAGCATTTGCCGGATGTTATACACAACTCGGTTATCAAGGGCGTAGCTTGCCAACCTATATTGAAGGTGCATCTTCGGATTTTGATGGGAAATACCGGACGGTTTTGGAGGAAGATAAAACGGAGGAGCACGCTGAAGTAGAGTCGGAAGAATTGGAATCAGAGTATACCGATACTGAGGAGTCGGGAGGCTATTATGGACGACGGAAGTATACCCGTCGTGAGACATACGTGTATCCACACAGGCACTACGACACCTATTCGGGAGTTTACGCACCATATCCGTATGGTTATTATCTGCCTGTTATGCCATATTATTCACACCCTTGGTTTTACGGATACGGATATTACGGCTACTCGCCCTACTACCGCTACTATAGGGGATATTATCCGTATACGAACGTCTATCGACGGTATTACGGTAGGAGCCGGTATGTACCCCTCTCACGGCGGACTTACGACAGACGCAACCTGCGATCTGAAAACCGGCGTTCTCGGAGTTCACGGAGTGTGACTTCACCGAAGTCAAGATCGGAACGACCACAGCGACGCATAAGAAATCGAAACGGAAAGTAAACAAACCGCAAGGAAAAATTTAAAAATGGAGGAATCGGAACAATGAAACGAACGATCTATACGAGCTTGATTTTCTTATTTGCGGCACTGTTTTGGACAACTGTCGGTATAGCGCAAGTAGAAGAGATGGCGATCGGAAATACGTTCGGGGTTGGTGCTCGGACGATGGGAATGGGGGGTGCCTCGCTTGCCATTGCTGATGATTTTACCGCGCTTTATTGGAATCCGGCAGGTATGGCGCAGATCCAAAAGTTTGAGTTGTTTAGTAGTTTTTCGCATAACACAGCGAGTACGGATGCGTATTTCACCGGTGATGAGATAACAGGGACGAGCCGCTCACAGATGCGTCCGAATTCGATCGGTTTTGTGTATCCATTCCATGCGAGGCAGGGAGGTTGGGCAGTCGCTTTCGGCTACAATCGTCCACAGAACTTTGACTATCAGACTGCAATTCAAGGAATTGATCCGAGTTCTGACACTGAATTCAGTGGATTGGCTGTTGACGAGACTGACGTGAACAGTGGTGGTATTGGGATTTGGAGCTTTGGCACGAGCGTCTATGTTTCAAAACGCGTTCTCATTGGAGGGTCGTTGGACTTCTGGCAAGGTAAGAGTTTGAATGAGTTGGATACGACAGCGACGGATCTGTTGCAGGTGGATAGCGAATTATCGCGTTTCAGATACGATGACGAAATCGATCGGGAGTACTCAGGTTTAGGTGCTCGGATAGGGCTTCTGGCGCATTTGACGGATGCTGTGAGTGTCGGTTTAACCTTGGTCGCACCTGTTGAATTGGGAGTTGATGAACTCTGGTATCAATCGACTCGGGCAGTTTATGACGACGGAGAAGAGATGTCCGATTCTGTAAGTGGGGCGCAAGCATTTGATATTGAGAGACCCTTTGAAATTGGAACCGGAATTGCGGTGAAATTATTTAACGAGCAATTGATTTTCGCAGGTGATGTCCAACTCACAGATTGGACGCAAACCCGCTACGATCCAGCCCCAGCGGATGACATTTCGCAGGATAATTTTGAAGAGTTCTATGCCACAACGCTTCAGGCACGTCTTGGTGTCGAATATAGGGTACCTACTATTGATACATATATCCGTTTGGGGTATTTTCGGGATACAATTCCGTTTACCGATGCTGAGGTTGAGAATGCCCGCGATTTCTTAACAGGCGGTATCGGGAAAATCTTTGAAGATTCGCTAAAATTTGATGTGGGGTATATGTTGGGAACTTGGCAGCGGAGTAGGAATGAAGTGACCACGGAACAGCTTGCACATCGGGTGTTTGTATCCGCTGCGTATCGGTTTTAATAGTTATCAGCAGTTGGCACTCGGGGCGTTCGCTGCGCTCACTGTCAGTAGGTGGATGGTTTCCATTCTTGGTAACTATTGGCGGTCAATAGGCGATGGCGGTATCTTTGTATCGAACTATGGTTTAAATGGTTTAAGCAGAACGGGCGGAGTTTTACCTCCGCCCGTGCATTTTACTGACTGCTGATGGTTTCCGACTGCCATTAAACCAGTTGAATGTAGCCCATCTGTGCCCCATCGCCTTTTCGGAGTTCACCTCGTATGATACGCGTATATCCGCCGCTTCGGTCTTGATACCGAGGTCCGATGTCATCGAACAGTTTGCGTAGGATAGCGTGTTTGTCGAGGCTACTCACTTCTTCTCCTCTTCTGGGGGTATAATGCAGATTAGCCCCATAGAGCATTTTTGCGGCTTGTCGGCGCGCGGGTAAGTCGCCGCGTTTGGCGAGCGTAATCAACTTTTCAGCGACACGCCGAAGTTCTTTACACTTTGGTAATGTCGTCCGAATTTGTTCGTGTTCAAATAGCGCGGTGGCTTGGTTGCGGAAAAGTGCTTTTCGATGGCTTGTCGTTCGTCCTAATTTCCGTCCGCGTTTCCTGTGACGCATCGTCTTCCTCCATTTACGCGTTGTCGTGAAAATTATACAGGGGGTTGCAAAGGGGCTTGCAACATATCTTCTTCACCGATTTCCGCGTCGTCTAAGTCGTCCAAATTCATTCCGAGGGCAAGTCCCATGTTGGCGAGTTGCTCTTTGATTTCATTCAGCGATGTTCGCCCAAAATTCTTGTATT
Source organism: Candidatus Poribacteria bacterium (assembly GCA_026713385.1). Lineage (GTDB taxonomy): Bacteria > Poribacteria > WGA-4E > WGA-4E > WGA-3G > WGA-3G. The sequence goes on from JAPOOP010000156.1 coordinate 5,213, forward strand.
CCAACATATCCTTTTCCTCTTTTGTGACGAGTTCTCGTATAGTTTTGATATTTGCCGTTTCCAGACAATTACTGGCTCGGACCGAGAGTTCAAGTTCAGAGACGGGCTTGGCGAGGTAGCGATTACGCCGGAGTTTTGCCTCATCGATCTCAGGTTCCAGTTCAACGTAGCTTTCATCGAATTCTGTGAAGATCTCGAGTTGTTGCAGCAGAATATTAGCAGCGCGTGTGACCGCTTCCTTTGCCGTGATGGTTGCATCTGTCCAGACTTCGAGGTTGAGTTTATCGAAATTGGTCATATCGCCAACGCGGGTTTCTTCTATCCAGAAGTTCACTTTCTCAACAGGTGAGAACTTTGCATCGACAGGAATCAACCCGATCTCGTGTTCTATAGTTCTGTGCTCTTCGGCGAGTGAGTATCCTCTACCTGTTTGTGCACGAATCTCTATGTCCAATCCTTCGCATTCATCGAGTGTCGCGATATGCTGGTCAGGGTTTATAATCTCAACGAGTGAGTTAGAACGAATGTCAGCGGCTGTAACTTCGCCTGATCCTTCCGCTTTCAATGTAAGTTTCATCTGTTCGTCGGTTGCGATACTTAGCCGGATCTCTTTAAGATTGAGAATAATCTGAACGACATCTTCCACGACACCAGGAATCGTAGCGTATTCATGCTTTACTTGCTCAATTTGAACGGCTGTAATCGCCGCGCCTTTAATTGAGGAAAGGAGGACGCGGCGTAGTGAAATGCCGAGGGTCGTTCCGAATCCGCGCTCAAAAGGTTCAGCGGTGTACTTTGCATAATCAGGGCGTAAGGAATCTGTATCCGTTTTTAGCCGCTCGGGCATTTCTAGATCGGACCTTATCATCGATTTCCTCCTGTAAGATTAAAATAAGTGTTAAAATACGGACAAACTGAGTAGTAGTGGCTATTGTAGGGCACACGGACTCTTAATTTTGTGTCTGTATTGTATTTTTTGACATCCCCTGATGCCGTCGTGTGTGGTAGATTTCCGTTTGCTCTTAATTATATGTAGGTGTGCCATAGCATTGCCTACATGTCAATGAGCCACTCGGTATTCGATAACGCACAGGTATAGGGGATGTGTCTATCGGGAGTAAAGTTCAATGATGAGTTGTGTTTCAAGGTCAACAGCGATTTGCTCTACCACCGGTGTTCCTTGAACACGCCCTTCTGCTTTGTCCGTATCAATTTCCAGCCACTCAGGTGCGCCGCGATGTTGTGAGTATTCTAATGCCTCTTGGATAGTCGCAAGATTCCGGCTCCGTTCGCGAGGTGTGATGACATCGCCAACTTTCACGATATAAGATGGGATATTAACCCGCTTGCCGTTGACAGTGAAGTGGTTATGCTTCACGAGTTGACGCGCCTGATTTCGGGAGGTTGCGAACCCGAGTCGGTAAACGACGTTATCTAATCTACGTTCAAGGAAACTAATTAAATTCTCGCCAGCGATACCTGTTTGGCGCGCTGCTTTGACGTAATAGTTCCGGAATTGCTTTTCAAAAACACCGTAAGTGCGTTTGACTTTCTGCTTTGCACGCAACTGTCGTCGGAAATTGTCCCCGCGACTTCTGCGTGGTGGGGTCTGACCGTGTTCGCCAGGCGGGTAGCTGCGACGTTCAAAAGAACATTTAGGCCCGTTGCATCGACTCCCTTTCAGAAAGAGTTTTTCGCCTTCCCGCCGACATAATTTACAGACTGAATCTAAGTATCTACTCATTCCCTCTCCTTGTAGGTGAATTTGACCTGTAACTTGTGCTTTTAAGTCTTGTATCGGAGGCGAGTTTCAGGTCAATTTAAACCCGTCGCCTCTTAGGCGGACGACATCCATTGTGTGGGATAGGAGTTACGTCCTTCATTAAGGTAATGTCGAGTCCGGCTGCAGCGAGTGCTCGTATAGAAGACTCTCGTCCAGATCCGGGGCCTTTGACTCTAACCTCCACACGTTTCATACCGTGATCCATTGCTCTACGCGCGCATGCTTCCGCTGTCTGTTGTGCAGCAAAAGGCGTTGACTTCCGTGAGCCTGTGAAAGTCATACCAGCGTTCGCCCAAGCAACAGTGTTGCCGTTTAAGTCTGTGATCGTAATAATTGTGTTGTTGAAGGTAGCTTGTATATGTGCTATACCCTCGGGAACGTTCTTACGTTCTCTTCTTCTTCCACGCAAAAGAGGTCTCCTTTCTTATGAGTCTTCAGTATGCATCGCAGTGAGATTTATCGGTTTTTGAGAAGAAAAATATTTCTCACTGGTGCTTTGTCAACTTTGAATTTGAGGGGCAGTTCGTCGTCGTGCAATTTTGCGCATACTCGCCCCGGGGAATGCCATAAGGCATTCATACCCGGGGAAGTGCATAAGCACTTCATACCGTTGATTCTGATTCATGCGACGTGCATTATCGCACTGCTTCGCCGCGAAAACAGGTCCGGAACGGGAGACCATGAATGGTTTCCCTGCTACAAACCAGACCCCATAATTTGAAAATGAATAAAGCACTAACCGCCTTTGCGTGCTGTCTCTTTGGCTTTTCTACCGACAGAGATGGTTCGAGCTTTTCCTTTACGGGTACGTGCGTTAGTGTTCGTGCGCTGCCCGCGGACAGGTAACTGCCGACGATGTCGTAGACCGCGATAACTGTTGATGTCCATCAACCGTTTAATATTCTGGTCGATTTCGCGGCGCAAATCACCTTCAATCTTATACTCTTGAATCTTATCTCGGAGTTGGCTGACCTCGTTTTCGGCGAGGTTGTCAACTTTTTTTTCCGGATCGAGATCCAGATCAATGACAATTTGCTCTGCGGTGTGACGACCAATGCCATAAATTGCCGTCAAGGCAATATCCACCCGTTTGTTTCGGGGTAAATCAACCCCTGCGATCCTTGCCATGGGTTTCCTCCATTTTTCCGTCTATAGACATGGCTCTCCGCTGGAGAACTTCAAAGGAATTCCTTTGAAGCAGCCCAGGGCCGTGCAATATCTGTACGGATTAGCCTTGGCGTTGTTTGTGCTTCGGATTTGAAGGACAAATGACGCGGACTATCCCTTTTCGTTTAATAATTTTACACTGGTTACACATCTTTTTAACAGAAGGTCTGACTTTCATAGGGTCCTCTTTCAGGTGAAAGCACTTAACGTCGCCTGCCTTTGAGTTTTCGATCTTTCAAGAATCCTTCGTAATGGCGGACGGTTAAATAGGATTCGATTTGTGACATTGTATCTAACACGACCCCTACAACGATCAGAATAGAGGCACCTTCTACCATGTTTCCGACATTGAGTTGGCTCGTGATGATAATCGGGATTACAGCAATGGCAGCAAGGAATACTGCGCCTGGAAGTGTGATGCGTGTAAGTGTAGTGTTGATGTAATCCGCAGTCTGTTTACCTGCTCGTATACCGGGAATAAAACCGCCGTATTTCTGTAAATCCTCTGCCATTTGAATTGGATTGATTTGCACAGCTGTATAGAAATAGGTGAAACCAATAATTAACAACGCGTAAACGGTGAGGTACAACGGTGTCCCTGGAGCGATGAGGGTTTCTACGCCAGTTACCCATCCCCAGTCCCGTGGTAGAAAACCAAGGACAGTCGGCGGGAACTGGATTAGCGTTACAGCAAAGATGATAGGAATCATACCTGCGGCGTTAACGCGTAGCGGCAGATGTGTTGATTGTCCGCCAATCACTCTACGTCCGCGAATCTGCCTGCCGTATTGCACCGGAATCTTCCGAACAGAGAGTGTGATGAACACAGTTCCCATAACGGCAACAACAACAAGTGCAACTAAAAGGGCGAGTTGTAAAATTCCGAACTCAGGTCTTGTCACGAGATTGTTGAAAACGGTTGTGACACCCCCAGGCAATCCAGCAACAATGCCAACTGTGATAATTAACGAAATACCTTGTCCAATACCGCGCTCTGTAATCTGTTCACCCAACCACATAACAAAGGAGGTTCCGGCAGTGAGTGTTATAACGACAAGGAAATGCCACCAGAGGTTGGGGTTTCTCACGATTTCGCCTACCTGTCCAGTTATATTTTCTGGATTCCGCAAGACGATGCTGATTGTTATACCTTGAATGATACTGAGAGCAACTGTGCCGTATCGGGTATACTGCGTAATTTTCTTCCTGCCATCTGGTTCTTTGGAGAGTTTCTCCAATGAAGGCACAATGACAGCGAGGAGCTGCATAATAATGGAGGCACTGATATACGGTTGTATACCGAGCGCGAAAATAGTCATCTGACTAAACGCACCGCCAGAAAACAGATCAATGAATCCAATGACATTCCCACCACGCTCCATGAGTTGTTGAAAGAAAGCTTCGAGGGCTTGGTCGTCAATACCCGGAAGCGTAATGTGGGCACCAAGGCGGTAAACAATCAAGAGCAACGCTGTAAAAATGATGCGCTTCCGCAATTCTGGTATTTTAAAAGCGTTTTGAAATGCCTTAATCACTTATTCTTTTTCCTCCTCACCTGCGGATACTTAAGCAGGATCGTTAGTATTCGCATGCATCCCGAGGACCTCGGTTGTGCCGCCTTTGGATTCGATTTTCTGGACCGCAGATTTTGAGAAACGATGGGCTTGGACTTTCAACTGTTTTTCGAGTTCACCGTCGCCGAGTATCTTTATCAGGGCATTTTTCCGTTTAATTAATCCCGCTTCGCGAAGGGTCTCAGGACTGACAACCGCTGCATCTTCAAAAATGTTGAGGGTTTCTACGTTAATGATATCGTACTCAAGTCGTTTGTGTCCGGTTCGCCGCGGTCCTCGCTTCGGAAGCCGTCGAACGAGCGGCATCTGTCCACCTTCAAACCATGCCGGGATTGAACTACCGGATCGGGATTTTTGACCCTTGTGGCCACGTCCGCTGGTACCGCCCCAGCCTGAAGCGTTACCTCTCCCGACTCGCTTTCTTGAGCGCTTCGCACCCGGTGCTGGTTTAAGTTCATTCAGTTTCATTCAGGATGTACTCCATTTTTTATGGAATAGTTTTCAGTTTTCAGTTTTCGGTTATGAGTTAAAGAGGTATCTGATTTAACCAACGCCCCTCTTAACTGACAATTGATGACTGACGACTGACGACTAATTTAGCGTTTCTTAAGCAATTCTTCGACAGATAGGTCTCGTAACCGTGCGACTTCGTTAACATCTTTGAGGCTCTTCAATCCAAGCATGGTAGCTTCAGCGATATTTTTCACATTCCGAGAAGAAAGGCATTTTGTGAGGGCATCTCGAACGCCTGCGAATTCAAGGATAGCACGCGTCGCATGTCCTGCGATAATACCTGTCCCGGGACTTGCCGGTTTTAGCAAGACTTTTGCAGATTTGAATTCGCTGATGATCTCATGTGGGAGCGTACCGTTGGTGATTGGAACCCGAATAAGATTTTTTCGAGCATCTGCGAAACTTTTTCGGAGCGCGCCAGCGACTTCGCTTGCGCTACCAAATCCGATCCCAACAATACCATCACGATTTCCAACAACGGTGAGTGAGTTAAAACTGGGCGTTCGCCGCCCCTTACCAACTCGCATCACACGGTTGATAGTAATCATGCGTTCCTCAAATTCATGTTCATCAGGGTTGATTTTATCTTTCAGCATATTTTAAGCTATGGCCTCCTGGGCCTCGCTCCACTTCCTTTCAAGAGGGTTTCTGGTGAAATTCCTGTTCATCTTTAAAAAGGAATACAGGATACACTGAAAACCTGCCCGAAATGTAATGGAGGGGTTTTTGCTTCGGTGTTGCCCTGAGCAAAAACTTAATAGTTAAAAAGGATTAGAACTTTAATCCTTCCGCCTTCGCGGCTTCAGCAAGGGCTTTTATGCGTCCGTGGTAGAGATGCCCGCCCCGGTCAAAGACAACTACCTCAATCTCCTTCTGTTTGGCTTTTTCTGCGATGAGCGCGCCAACGCTCTCCGCTGCCTTAACGTTTCCACCGTTTGAGAGTGCCTCTCTCAGTTCAGGCGATAAAGTAGAGGCTTCGGCAACCGTCACGCCAAGTTCATCATTAATAAGCTGCGCATAGATATGTTTTGAGCTTCGAAAAACAGAGAGCCTCGGTCTGTTCCCAGTGCCGCTAATCTTTTGACGGACGCGCTTCCGGCGTCGCAAATGGCTCATCCGTTTCTTTTTTGTAAGTACCAAGGGGTCTCCTTATCACTATAGGCACGCTTTCATTTCCCAGCGCGCAAAATCTAACAACGTTAGCCAGCGGCGGCTTTCCCTTCCTTATCTCGGACGCGCTCGCCATCGTAACGAATACCTTTACAAGGTTTATAAATCTCCGGTTTCTTAATTTGACGAATAGAAGCTGCTACTTGGCCGACCGCTTGCTTGTCGATGCCACTGACAGTGAGAGGTGTATGTGTTTGCCCATCTACTGTTTCAGTGGGTTCAACACTCAGTGTTACTCCATCAGGTGGCGTGTAGGTGACGGAATGCGAATAGCCAACATCGAGAACCAAATTGTTCTCACGATTGACCTCAGCACGATAACCCGTACCCACTATTCGTAGTTTTTTCTCAAAGCCTTCTGAAACACCGGTAACCATATTGGCGATGAGACTGCGCGCCAATCCGTGCAGGGCTTTGTACTGTTTTAGTTCACTCGTTCTTTGGACGGTTAGAACGTTTTCCTCAAGCGTCGCATTGATTCCTTCTGGAAGTTTCCAATTGAGACTCCCTTTCGGTCCGTCTACCTGCACGTTGCTGTTATTTAAAGCGACTTGCACCTTGTCGGGCAGTGGAATCGGTTTTAGTCCAATACGTGACATTCTATGTCTCCCAACTCTTTGAGCGTCATCAGCAAGATGTTACCAGACGTAGCAGAGAACTTCGCCGCCGATTTTTTCCTGACGGCATTGTGGGGTCGTCTTGAGCCCATTAGATGTTGACAAAATGGCGACTCCGAGTCCTCCGTAAACCCGTGGTAACTTATCGGATTTAGCGTAAACCCGCCTGCCGGGTTTGCTGATACGTCTTAGGTTTGTGATGACCTTCTCTTTTTTCGTGTTTCCGTATTTCAAGTAGATTCTTAAAATCCCTTGTTTCCTATCTTCGATTAAACGGTAATTCCTGACGAAACCTTCTTCTGAGAGGATGCGTGCGATCTCGGTTTTGACTTTTGAAGAAGGGATTTCGACGCGTTCATGTCCTGCCATGTTGGCATTGCGGATACGTGTGAGCATATCAGCAATCGGATCGGTCATCGACATGAAAGATTCTCCTTATTTTGTTCTCGTTTTTGAATGGGTGTTGTGCCTGCCATGTTTATGTAGAGAGGGACAACTTATCCTGTCCTCTACCAACTTGCTTTTCGGACACCGGGTATTTTACCGGCGCGTGCAAAGAGTCGGAAACAGATACGACACAACTCAAACTTGCGAAGATACCCACGCGATCTGCCGCAACTTTTACAACGACTGTATTTTCGGGTTCGGAACCGCGGGGTTCTTTTCTGTTTGGCAATCCATGATTTACTTGCCAACCTGGATACTCCTTTTCTTGTTTACCCATAATACTTACGGGTGTTGTCTCCGGCTGTTAAACAGGAGTTGCTCGTAAAGGGCACCTGTGAGATCTTTTACGCAGTTTAGCGAAAGACCTCGTCCACCTATTTCCGAAATGGCATCCCTAAGAGTCTTAGTAACTCGCGACCTTCTTCATCAGTTGGGGCGGTTGTAACAACGGTTACATTCAGTCCGCGAATATCGTTAACCTTGTCGTAATCAATCTCAGGGAAGATTAACTGTTCCGTGAGACCCAGGGAATAGTTGCCGCGCCCGTCAAAAGCGTCGGGTGATATACCGCGGAAGTCCCGAATTTGCGGGAGCACGACGTTGATTAAGCGATTGATAAATTCATACATATTGTGCTGACGCAGTGTAACCTTACATCCGATCGCCATGCCGGGAGTCCGTCCTAACTTTGATGGACCTCTGATTTTGAAGGCAGAGATGGACTTTTTGGCACGGGTGATCACCGCGCGTTGGCCCGCAATAAGTGTCAGTTCTTCTACGGCATCTTCCAATGCGCTTGGATTCTGAACTGCTATACCAACACCGATATTGAGTGTAATCTTGTCCAATTTCGGAATCTGCATCACATTTTTATAATTAAAATGTTGTTGCAATGCAGGCATGACTTCCGTTTGGTAAAATTCTTTGAATGGGCTCATAAGCCTTGTATCCTATAGAGATTGCATATTCCGTAGAATGGCTGTCGGAAACCATCGGCTATTAGCCATCAGTAAAGAGGTTTTCTGGTGAAATTACATCTTCTTTCTGATCGCTGACGGCTGATGGCTATTTTCATGTGCTTCTTCAGCAGTATCTCGGACATTTTGTTCCAGTTAGCCATCAATCTTTTTGAGATTAGAAATGTGGATGGTGCCCTCGCGTTCAACGATACCGCCTTGTCCTGCCTGGTTTGGTCGGAGATGACAGATGATTATATGAACACCTTCAACGATTGCTCGCTGTTTCTTTGGGAACACCTCTAAAACGACGCCTTGTTTACCCCGATCTTGCCCACTGAGAACCACTACTGTGTCGTCCGTTTTGATATGGAGTTTTTGTTGTGCCACAATTGTCCTCCTAAATGACCTCGGGTGCGAGTGAGACAATTCGGGTGAACGCCTTTTCTCTGAGTTCACGTGCGACCGGACCAAAAATTCGAGTGCCGCGCGGTTGATTCTGCGGATCAATGAGAACAGCAGCGTTCTGATCAAATTTAATATAGGAACCGTCTGCGCGTCGATATTCTTTGGTCGTACGAACGACAACCGCCCGAACGACTTCACCTGCTTTTACCTGCGTATTCGGTACCGCTTCCTTGATGCTTGCTACAATCACGTCGCCTACGCGTGCGTAGCGTCGACGGGTTCCCCCAAGCACACTAATGCACATTAACTTCCTTGCGCCAGTATTATCAGCACAGGTTAATCGAGTATATGATTGAACCATTTTTGTATTCTCCTCTACCGTCTTCAAAACGAAAACCTGTTTGGAAACGTCAGAGTGGAGATGAAACCCTTTCTTCTCAAGTGCCGTCCGAACCACGTTGCTGCGTCTTTCACCCTATACAGGGATTACAAACCACGCGCACAGGGACACTTTTTATTCGTTTGCGGTCTGTACTGCGCTTACTATCGCTTGGACCCGCCACCGTTTATGACGACTCAGTGGTCGGGTTTCGATAACCTGTACCACGTCACCGACGTTACAATTGTTCTGTTCATCGTGAGCCAGAATCTTTTTTGTTTTCCGGACTACCTTTTTGTAAAGGGGATGTTGATAGCGTCGAACAATCGACACTGTGACAGTTTTATCCATGTCGTTACTGGTAACATGACCTGTCCGAAATTTGCGATGTCTTTGTCTTTCCTCGCTCAACTTTATCCTCCAAACCAGTCAAAACTAATTGTTTTTATGAGCACACAGTACAAACTTGATGAGACGGAATCAGGATGCAACATGTAACCTGTTCCTACAGGTTCCGTCTACTCTAAGCGGAGCCGTAGGATGGTTTTTACGCGCGCGATGTCCTTCCGAATCTTACCGATATGCGTTGTGTCCTCTTGTTGTCCTAAAATACTTCGGAATTTTTGGTTGAACAGAGTCTCTTTAAGAGTTTCCAATTCACCTTCCAATTCTTCAGTCGTTTTTCCTTGTAGTTCATCCGCTTTCATTTTTCCGAACCTCCATGTGTGTTATCAAAACCACAGTACTGCGTCAGCAGCCTCGTAATTTTTCCAACGTCGGAGTCGCAGACGAAATTACTCATTCCGTGCAACGAACTTAGTTTTAATTGGCAATTTGTGGGCGGCTCGTTCCATCGCCCCTTTTGCATCTTCAAGCGAAACGCCGCTTAATTCATAGAGAACTCTACCGGGTTTAACAACGGCGACCCAATGTTCAGGTGGACCCTTCTTGCCCTTACCCATGCGCGTTTCAGCAGGTTGTTTACTGAGTGGTTTGTGTGGAAAAATTTTGATCCAAAGTTTTCCACCACGGCGTACATATCGCGTGATAGCGACACGTGCCGATTCGATCTGATTGCTGGTAATCCAGCCAGCTTCCATTGCTTGCAAGCCGTATTCGCCAAAGTTAATCTGTGAACCTCGGAGCGGCTTCCCACGGCGTTTTCCGCGATGCACATAGCGGCGCATTACGCGTTTCGGCATTAACACGTTAAATGCCTCCTTAAAAATCTGCCCTCTGTTCTGTTGGGCGGTTATGAATTGCTTCTGGAATCCCCTCCGCTTCGACGCGGGCGGCGCCCTCTCCCTCTACCTTGCTCTCTACCTTGGTCCCGGGATTGTCGGGAGCCGGATTGTCGGGAGCCGGAACGCCTGTCACCTCGGCGGCGTTCAGGACGTTGTGAACCAGCATCCTCACGCCGTCCGGATTGACGACGGACGGGTGCTTCACCCTTTAAATTATCTGGCACACCAATAATCTCGCCTTTGAAAATCCAAGTCTTGACACCGATTTTACCGTATGTTGTATTTGCTTCCGTAAACCCGTAGTCAACATTCGCTCTGAGGGTGTGAAGAGGGACCCGTCCCTCAATACTGGATTCAGCGCGGGCGATCTCCTTGCCGTCCAGTCTACCGCTTACCATGATTTTGACACCCAATGCCCCAGCTTGTATTGACCCCGAAATTTTCCGCCGCATCGCTTGTTTAAATCCGGCACGACGTTCTATTTGCATCGCAACATCTTCTGCTACGAGTTGGGCATCCAGTTCTGGTTCTCTAATCTCCGAAACATTAATCCGTACAGGGCAGCCGACCTCTTTTTCGAGCAGTGCTTGTAGTTTCTCAGCTTCTGCACCACGACGACCAATCACAATACCTGGACGTGCTGTATGGATATTAATGCTGCAACGGTCTGCTACACGTTCCACTTCAACACGAGAAATACCAGCACGAGAAAGTTGTTCTTTGACAAACTTCTGAATTTGAAAATCTTCATGGAGCCATTTGGCATAATCCCGCTCGCTGTACCACTTTGAATCCCATGTCTCAATGATTCCTAAGCGTAATCCACGGGGGTGAGTTTTTTGTCCCACGGAAACCTCCTATCGAACTCTTCCCCGTACGCGACGTGGAGTTAAAGCAGTGCTGTTGGTGTTTTGTAAGTGTGCGTCGTTACTCACCATTTTCACTACTCTCCTCATCAACGACGACGATGATATGGCTACTCCGTTTTAGGATCCTGTTTGCCATACCTCGCGCCCGGGGACGTATCCATTTCCGCGTAATACCTTCATCAACCCGAATCTCTTTCACATATAAGTTGGTGATATCGATATTCGGATCTTGATATTGCGCGTTCGCAGTTGCTGACTGAATTAATTTGTAAATTATAGGGGACGCGGCTTTATGCGTAAATCGCAGCTGACTTAATGCATCCTCAACGTATTGATTACGGACGAGATCAGCTACTAAACGGGCTTTCCGTGGCGCAACCGACACGTTCCTAATCTTAGATCTGGCTTCCATCAGGGTCTCCTAATAGTCGTCAGTTAACGGTTAACAGTTTTAGAAGTTTTCAGTTTTCAGTGAAGAGGCGTTTGTTTCAAGGAACGGTTACGAGAAGCGGAAAACTCTTAACTGACGATTGATGACTGAACACTACTCAAAAGTTATCTTCTACCTCCACCTGAGTGAGAACGGAAGGTACGAGTTGGCGAAAATTCCCCGAGTTTGTGTCCTACCATATTCTCCGTTATATACACCGGGAAGAATTTCTTTCCGTTGTATATCGCCAGAGTGTGTCCTACCAACTCAGGGGTAATCATTGAGCGGCGGGACCAAGTCCGAACCACCCGTTTGCTACCAGAACGTTCCATAGCGGCTATTTTCTTAGCAAGCTTCGGGTCTATGTAAGGTCCCTTTTTGAGAGAACGCGCCATTGTATTTCTCCTCTACCTTGTAAACATTAAGCCCTTGTTGGGTGAGGCATTCACGAAAAAACTATTTCCGTTTTCCAACAATGTAGCGATTTGATTTTTTCTTCGGGTTTCGGGTCTTATACCCTTTGGTTGGAACACCCCAAGGTGTGACCGGATGCCTACCACCGGAACTTTTTCCTTCACCACCACCATGTGGATGATCAATCGGATTCATAGCCACGCCTCTAACCTTCGGACGTTTGCCGAGCCATCTCGAGCGACCGGCTTTACCAATGACAATCTGGCTGACATTGCCGACCTGTCCGAGTGTTGCCATGGCTTTGACGAGGACGAGACGAATCTCGCCAGACGGAAGTCGAATACGAGCGTACTTTCCTTCTCTGTCAACTAACTGCGCAGCACTGCCAGCACTCCGCACGAGTTGCCCACCTTTGCCCGGATGCATCTCTATATTATGGATTGACGATCCGAGTGGGATTTTCTCGAGCGGTAAGGCGTTTCCGACTCGGATTTCCGCGTCTGCACCTGAGTTTAACATGTCACCGACCTGAATACCGACAGGCGCGAGAATATAGCGTTTTTCGCCATCAACATAGTGTAGTAAGGCGATATGCGCGGACCGATTCGGATCATACTCAATCGCGGCAACTTTGGCAGGGATGCCAAACTTGTCTCGCTTGAAGTCAATGACCCTGTATCGGCGCTTATGTCCTCCACCGCGGCGTCTCACTGTCAAGCGACCATGGGCGTTCCGACCCGCCTTCTGTTTTGCACCTTTGACCAGAGATTTTTCCGGCTTGCTCCGTGTGATCTCTTCAAAGGTATACCCAGTCATAAACCGGCGACTTGGGGTTATGGGTGAATAAGTTTTAGGCACTCTGATTTCCTCTTTTTGAAGATGCCAGCAATAACACTTTCTTAGGGTGGTGAATTCTCCCTAAGTTGGTGTTTTTCTGACACTCTCGTCCATTTGTGTTGAGCGGATTACCCGTTTGGCAATCATCATTATGTGAATACGGATGTCAATTTATCACAAACTTAAATTCACCAGCGAACGACTATATACGGGTCTCTGTAAGGTTGCTTCTTGCAATTCCTATATAGTTTCAAACGCTTGGATAGTTGCGCCTTCTCTCAGGGTAATAATCGCTTTCTTCCAATGTGGTTTTCTGCCACGTTGATAACGCAACATTTTACCTTTGGGTTTACCGCGAACGCGCATCGTGTGAACCTTAAGAATATCCCCTTGAATGTCAAACAATTCTTCCGCCGCTTGACGGATCTGCGGTTTCGTTGCCTTGCGATCGACGACGAACGCGTACTTGTTAGACTCGCGGAGTATTGTGCTTTTCTCCGTTATCAGCGGTTGTAATATAATCTGATATATATCCTTCATCAGTTTTATCCTTCTACATCTGAACTGATGTTGACAAATTTGGATTCCAACTTCTCAGCAGCATTCTCGGTGATTATCAGCGTGTCATGCCACATGACTTGATAAATGTTGAGGTTGTTCCATGTACAACTGTTAACTTGCGGTATATTCCGGACAGAGAGGTGGATATTCAGGCTGTGTTCATTGAGAATAAACAGCACTTTCCCTTCCGCATTCACCGCCTTTAACATGTTAACTATGTCTTTGGTGCGTGGGTGCTCAAGCGTGAAATCTTCAACAAGAATGCACTGCTGATTCTGAAATCTGTCTGCCAGCGCGCTGTGAAGTCCAAGATGGCGAACCCGTTTCGGGGTGGCTTGCCGGTAACTACGCGGTTTCGGTCCAAATGCGACACCACCGTGCACTCGATTTGGAGACTTCGCGTTTCCGACGCGAGCCCGACCCGTGCCTTTTTGGCGGTACAGCTTCTTCCCGCTACCTTTTACTTCACTCCGGGTCTTAGTTGATGCTGTGCCTTGCCTCTGATTCGCGAGGTAAGCAACGACACATTGGTGAATGACAGGACCATTCACTTCAGCATCGGTGAACGCCTCGGCTAATTCTTTTTCTCGGAGAACAGCCCCGGATATATTGTGTACGTCTAAAGTTGCCATATTTTCCTCTTTTAATAGTTTTCAGTGTGAAACTCTGTTCCACAGAGTTCTTTCAGTCTGCTTCGCAGTGAGAATCGTTAGTTAAGAGGCGTTTTTGATAGGGTGTTTCTTCAAACTTCCCTTTCCTCAATTTCCCCTCGTTTAACAACACCTTCTCATAACTGATAACTGATAACTATTCCTTCGGTGCTTTAGATGCCTTTTTAATCAGCAGCAAACCATTGGGGGGTCCGGGAACAGCACCTTTAACCACCAATAAGTTGCGCTCAGGATCGGCTTGAATCACGGGTAAGTTTTGGATGGTATGCCGTTTGGCACCGTAACGTCCCGCCATCCGTTTTCCTTTAAAAACCCGGGAGGGTGTCGCGCTTGCACCAATGGAGCCAGGGCGGCGCAAGTCTTGCTCACCACCGTGGGTTTTCTTACCACCGGCGAATTTCCAACGTTTCACCACACCGGCGAAACCGCGTCCTTTCGAGGTACCTGTTACATCAACGAGTTCACCATCTGCAAAGACGCTCGCATCGACAATACCTCCTACAGACACGTCATCAAGGCTCTGTACTCGAAATTCCCGAAGCACAAATGTCGAGTCAACGCCAGCTTTGGCGAAATGCCCTCGCTTCGGTTTATTTGTGCGACTTTCTTTCTGTTCTCCGAAACCCAATTGAACTGCCTGATATCCATCTTTTTCTTGCGTTTTGAGTTGGACAATTGGACAGGGACCTGCTTGGATGACGGTAACAGGAATCGCTTTACCTGAATCCTCAAAGATTTGTGTCATGCCGACTTTGCGGCCGATAATTCCATTAACCATTTTCTTTCGCCTTTTTTAAATGATTGAATCTGTGCATCGTTCCTCTACAGACATTTCACCCCTACCGGGTTCAATATCTATAGGAGCAGATCCCCATCGTTAGAGAAGCGTGATTTTGACATCGACACCTGCGGGCAGGTCCAAACGCATCAAGGCATCAACAGTTTTAGGTGTCGTCTCTAAGATATCCAGCAGACGTTTATGAATCCGCATCTCGAATTGTTCACGCGATTTCTTGTCTGTAAACGTAGAACGTTGAACGGTATAGATATGCTTTTTCGTCGGCAATGGAATCGGACCGGAAACGGCTGCCCCTGTGCGTTTTGCAGTATCTGCTATCTGCTTTGACGACAGGTCTAACAACCGATAGTCAAATGCCTTGAGCCGGATGCGAATTTTTTGATTGTCCATCTTTTCATATCACCTTCATCAAACAGAGGGTTTTGTTGTTTACATCGTGATACTGATGTATGAAGTTCTCTGTGTTGATTACTGTAAAAGGGCGGAGCTTAAGCCCCGCCCTATCGTTTTATTCAATAATTTTGGAGACAACACCGGCACCGATGGTTTGTCCACCTTCCCGGATTGCGAATCGGAGTTGTTCTTCCATCGCGATCGGTTTGGAGAGTTCTACGGTGATTTGTGCATTGTCACCAGGCATAATCATTTCAATGCCTTCGGGGAGATCCATTTTTCCGGTTACGTCGGTTGTCCGGAAGTAGAACTGCGGTCTATATCCGCTAAAGAATGGATTCCAGCGCCCGCCTTCATCTTTTGTGAGAATGTAGGCTTCGGCTTCAAATTTGGTATGGGGCGTAACGCTCCCGGGGACAGCCAAAACTTGCCCACGTTCGACTTCGTTACGGTCAATACCACGTAGGAGCGCACCGAGATTGTCGCCAGCTTGACCTTCATTGAGGTTTTTACGGAACATTTCAACGCCCGTAACAACAGTGTCTCGAGTTTCACGCAATCCAACGATTTCAACGGTCTTCCCAATTTCGATGATGCCGCGTTCCACTCTTCCAGTAACAACGGTACCGCGTCCACTGATGGTGAAGATATCTTCAATCGGCATCAGGAAGGGTCTATCGGTATCGCGAACCGGTTCTGGAATGTATTCATCAACCGCCGCCATGAGTTCAAGAATAGGCTGGCATGCTTCGTTTTCAGGATCACCAGCAGATTCCATTGCTTCAAGGGCTGAACCTGTGATGACAGGAATATCATCACCGGGGAAGTCGTAATCGCTTAGCAATTCACGGACTTCTAATTCGACGAGTTCGAGTAGTTCTTCATCATCGACCATGTCTGCCTTATTCAGGAAAACGACGAGAGATGGCACGTTCACCTGCCGTGCAAGTAGCACGTGCTCACGCGTCTGAGGCATGGGACCGTCAGCGGCGGATACAACGAGAATTGCGCCGTCCATCTGTGCCGCACCGGTAATCATGTTCTTGATATAGTCGGCGTGTCCAGGGCAATCGACGTGCGCGTAATGCCGGTTCTCAGTTTCATACTCAACGTGTGCTGTGTTAATTGTAATGCCACGTTCTTTTTCTTCAGGTGCCTTGTCGATTTCGTCATATTCCATGACGTAGTCTGCGTTAGCGAGTTTCGAGAGCACCATTGTAATCGCAGCTGTCAGTGTTGTCTTACCGTGGTCAACGTGGCCAATTGTTCCAACGTTGACGTGTGGTTTAGTCCTTTCAAACGTTTCTTTAGCCATTTTTGTCCGAGCTCCACTAAAAGTTTATTGTTGCGGGTATATAAACGCAGTGTAGGAGGGGCTTGTAACCCCAATCCCTTATAGATGTAAAACTACGCATTCCCGTTTCTATTAGGTATTCAAACGCTTTAACGTCCGAATAGACCGTTTAATCAAATCTTGTGTCCGCTTGTAGGAAGTGAGAACACTCCGACAGTTCGGACACGTTACAACTACTTAACGATTACTACTTAACGATTCGCTGATGAAATTAAATCTTCCATCACGCTTGTCGGGACTTCGTTATAGTGTGAAAACTCCATAGAGTAGTTGGCTCTACCCTGTGTGAGTGACCTAAGATTTTTGACGTACCCAAACATTTCTGAGAGAGGAACATCAACATGAATAACTTGAATACGAGATTTCGCTTGCGTTTCTGTCTCACGTATCTGTGCACGCCGCGAATTCAAATCACCTATTACTTTGCCGAGGTATTCATCCGGGACGATAACCTCAACGTCCATAATTGGTTCAAGGAGTGTCGGCGTAGCGCGCTTCATTGCGTCTTTAAACGCCATCGAACCAGCGATGGAGAACGCCATTTCTGATGAGTCTACAGCGTGATATGAACCGTCTACGAGCCTTACTGATACATCAACAACTGGGTAGCCTGCCAAGATCCCCGTATTCATCGCGTTCTCAATGCCTTTCCGCACTGCCGGGATGTATTCTTGCGGAATCGTGCCACCTTTGATTTCGTCAATGAATTCAAAGCCTGTTCCTTTCTCAAGAGGCTCGACCTCGATCACAACGTGCCCAAATTGACCTCTACCACCAGATTGACGTACGAAACGTCCCACAGATTTAACCGCTTTGAGGATCGTTTCCCGATAGGCGACTTGTGGATTACCAACATTCGCCGAGACGTTAAACTCGCGCACGAGCCTATCAACGATGATTTCAAGATGAAGCTCACCCATACCGGACAACAATGTTTGTCCTGTTTCGCTGTCTTGATGCACTTTAAAGGTTGGGTCTTCTTCAGCAAGTTTGGAGAGGGCAAGGTTGAGTTTATCAATATCAGACTGTGTTCGAGGTTCAATAGCGATAGACATCACCGGTAGCGGGAACACCATGGTTTCTAAGGTAATATGTGCCTTTGGATCGCAAAGTGTATCGCCAGTTGAGAGGTCTTTTATCCCAATCGCAGCCGCGATGTCGCCTGCGTAAATGGCTTGATGCTCTTCCCTTTTGTTCGCATGCATCTGCATTATCCGTCCGATCCGTTCGTGCTTCCCACTTTTACTGTTGTAGACCGTATCCCCTTTCTTGAGGACACCGGAATACACACGCAGGTAAGTAAGTTTGCCAACATGCGGGTCTGTCATGATCTTGAACGCCAATGCACAGAAAGGTTCGTTATTATTCGGGGAACGTGTTTCCTCTTCTTCGGTTTTCGGATTAAACCCTACCACTGGCCGCACGTCGGTGGGTGCTGGTAGATAGGAAACAATCCCGTCTAAGAGAGGTTGGATGCCTTTATTTTTCAGAGCAGTTCCGCAGAGGACAGGAACAATTTTGCCAGTAATTACGGCATTTCGTATTCCTGCTTTAATCTCTGCAGGTGAAACTTCAATGCCATCAAGGTATTTAAGCATGAGCTCTTCGTCGTTATCGGCAATAGCCTCCAACATCCGATCACGATATTCGTTTGCCATCTCCTCCATTTCCTTGGGGATGTCTGTCTCTTGAATGACAGTGCCATCGCTACCAGCGTCTTTCCCAACGTTCCAGACTTGGCCCTTCATGGAGATGAGGTCTACGATACCTGTGAATTGTTCCGCCGAACCGATTGGAAGTTGCACTGGGATCGTTACCGCCCCGAGGCGTTCTTCCATCATTTCAACGGTGCGGAAGAAGTCGGCACCGGTTCGATCCATTTTGTTGACGAATGCGATTCGAGGGATGTCGTATTTATCTGCTTGTCTCCAAACAGTTTCAGATTGAGGTTCAACCCCGCCAACTGCGCAAAAAACAGCGACCGCGCCGTCAAGGACGCGAAGTGAGCGTTCAACTTCAACGGTAAAATCAATGTGCCCCGGTGTATCAATGATATTGATTTGGTGTTTTTTCCACTGGCAGGTTGTTGCGGCGGCTGTAATCGTAATGCCGCGTTCTTGTTCTTGCACCATCCAATCCATAGTGGTCGTGCCATCGTCCACATCCCCGATCCGATAGACTTTACCGGTATAATAGAGAATGCGTTCGCTGACAGTGGTCTTCCCGGCATCAATGTGCGCCATGATGCCGATATTGCGCATGTGGGGCAATTCTAAGCGTTGTGAGTTATTATTTTTTTTATCCGCCACGATCGAACGACTCCTTATGTGTGTTTACACTTGGCTATAAGCCGTGATGCTTTTTTTACCATCGGTAATGTGCGAAAGCTCTGTTAGCTTCTGCCATTCGATGCTGATCCATTTTCCTGCGGATTGCGCCGCCTTCGTTCCGCGAGGCTTCAAGAATTTCGCCTGCGAGGCGTTCTGCCATCCGTCTTTCGCCACGGGCACGCGCGGATTGAATAATCCAACTAAAAGCCAATCGTTGTTTCCGTTCCGCTTTTACATCAACAGGGACTTGATAGGTTTGGCTGCCTACACGCCGAGGCCTGATTTCCAGCACCGGCTTGACATTGTTGATTGCTTGGCGGAATATGGCGAAACCGTCTTCGTTTGCTCGAGATTCGATAATCTGAAAACTCTCATATAGGATGGATTGCGCCGTACTTTTCTTTCCATCCAACATGAGGCTATTGATGAATTTAGCAACCAACTTACTGTTGTGTTGAGCGTCGGGATTCACATCCCGTTTGCTGATGTTTCCGCGTCTCGGCATCTATTTTTCCTCCGTTGTTTAGCCTGGTTTCCGTGCGCCGTACTTTGAGCGACCTTGGCGGCGGTTATCGACACCTGCTGTATCCAATTTGCCGCGGACAATGTGGTAACGCACATTAGAGAGGTCTTTCACTCTCCCGCCCCGGACCAGAACGACTGAGTGTTCTTGCAAGTTGTGATCGATCCCCGGAATGTAACAGGTTGCTTCGTAGCCACTGGTAAACCTCACTCGAGCAACTTTACGCAGAGCGGAATTCGGTTTGTTCGGTGTTACTGTTTTCACCTGTAGACAAATACCGCGCCGCTGGGGACACTGCTCCAGTACCGGAGATTTCGTTTTTTTCCGGGACTTTTTGCGCGGTTTTTTGATTAACTGATTAATTGTTGGCATTTCGGACCTCCGCAATAATGTCTTTATGGGTCTGTGACGCAAATAAAAAAGCCCCGCGCGGGGCATTGCAACTTCAACAAATTAACGTGGAATTTAGGTACGACGTTAGAATGTTTCCGGATGATTACCCCCTGTTTCCAAAAAAGATTGATTAGGGTTTCCAAAACTAATATTATACACGATTAATTGGGCGTTGTCAAATTTTTTTGAAAAAAAAGTGAAAAATTTGGGAAATCTGCGAATTTTCTAATTTTTTAGCAATTTTCCACGTAAAATAACCGTGTGAACGCTCAAATTTTCGTCAACGATAACGATATCTGCTGTTTTACCGGTCGCAATTGAACCGACCAAATTTGCAACGCCTAAATTTTGTGCCGGTGTTAAAGTCGCCATCGTTAAGGCATCTTCCAGAGAATGTCCCCAGTTGATAACGTTACGAATGCCATCCATAAGTGTAATTGTTGCACCCGCAAGGCGTTCGGTAGGTTTTCCTACATCCAACCACATCGCTCCGTTACGGACGTATTTCTCGGTACTATTCGTTTCAAAAGCTGTGTCGTGTTCAGCAATCGCATTTTCATTGAGGCGATAGGCATCAAGGTCAGGTACATAAGTTGCTGAGGTCTGCCAGTCTTCCTCAGGGACACCGGCGAGTTCTGTGCAGTCTGTAATTACCCCAACGGCATGAATCCCTTTTTGTTGGATTAGGTTATTGCCCCAGAAAGGGTGGACATGGTGTTCATCGACGATGAGCTCCGCGTGGACATCGGGGTGAGAGAGGACTGCTTCAACTGCGCCGAGTGTACGGTGGTGCATCCCACTCATACCATTGTAGGTGTGCGTCGCACGTGTCACGCCTGCGTCAATCGCATCCATTGCTTGTTGATATGTCGCGTTTGTGTGTCCCATCGCGATAACGATATTATTATAGGCATCTGCTCTAAACGTCGCGAGATGCTTGATAAACTGCAGATTTTCATCGTTTTCTGGCGCGACGGAGATTACTTTTAAGGTGCCGTCGGAAGCCGCCCACATCGCGTGGAATTCTTCAAAGTTCGGTGGTGTAATGTATTTCGCGTTCTGCGCACCGTTTTTAGCGAGACTCCCGAATTTTCCTTCCACGTACGACCCTAAAATCCGAGAACCGTCTGCGATGGGTTCGTCAACGACGTGTGCAATAGCGGTTAAGGCACTGTTGATTTGCGCCATGCTTCCTGAGGAGATTCCTAATACCAACGAGGTGACACCACAGCGCGCGTGTGCTCGCGCGATTGTCGCAACATCTTCAACGGCGCCTGTCATGGTGCCATAGCCACCACCACCGTGCACCAATCCGTCAATCAATCCCGGAATGACAAGGCATCCGGAGGCATCAATAGTTTTCCCTGATGGTTGTAGTGCCTCTGATGTTATCGTTGAAATTTTGTCATCTTGAATGACGATACTCCCCTGTCCATAGTGCGTTGGAGCGTAGATGTCGCCATTCACAATCGTCAGTGTTTCCATTTCTCCAAAGTGCCTCGATTTTTCTCTAAATCTGTTCAGATACCCACAAAATGCTTTGCGCAAGGAAGCGTAAAAAAGGTTCTACTTCAAAGTCTTTCTGGTGCCCTAATGAAGTATAACAGATACGTCCGCCATTATGCAAACGAGTCCATGCAACAGGTTCTGAATGTTCGTCCGTGTGTCCCATTAACAATAAAGAGGTATCCTCACGAAGTGATGGGTTTTTGTAAAGGCTTCCATAGCAGTCAAACGCTGGAATACCGTTCAGAATCGGATGTTCTGTGGCGATAAATTCCACCTGAGTGGCGGGACCGTCGCCGTAATGTCCTTGGTAGTCGCCCCCCAGCACGGTTTTGTCGAACTCCAACCAGTTTTGATATGCGTGACTGGCTGTCCTGACCCCAACGAGAGGCTTACCTTGTTCGCAGTACGCTTGAAATTGTCTGAGTGATGCACCGTCTGTATTGAGACGGCGTGTGAAAACTAACAGGGCATCTGCGTCATCTAACGCGGCTAAAGATGGGTCGTGATCTTCAGAATTGTAGATAACTAAATTCGCTTGGATCGGATAGTGTTTTTCAACGAACGTTTTGAAAGCCTTCAAAGATATCTCGGAATCGTACTCAAAAGAACCGGAAAGCATACACAAATTAAGCACAGATCTGCTCCTATTTTCTTTCTAAAAACAAAAAACTGTATGGATACGGATTTTTCTCGTCAGGTTCACCATCAATACGTTTTATTTCTTGCCACGCCTCCATATCGAATGCAGGAAAATAAACATCGCCTTTGAATGTCGCGTGGATCTGCGTAAGATAGAGTCGGTTGGCATGGGGTAGAAAGGCTTCATAGATGGGCGCGCCACCACAGATCATGAGTTCTTCTGTGCCTTCACAAAGTTGAAGAATTTCTTCTACCGAATGTGAGACGATACAGCCATTGGGTGCCTGGTAAGCCGTATTTCGTGTGAGAATGATGTTGCGCCGCTTGCCCAACGGACGTTTGAGCGTTTCAAAGGTCTTACGTCCCAGAACGACGGGCTTCCCGATTGTCATATCACGAAAATGCCGTCGGTCGGCTGGCATTTGCCATGGGATGTCTGGTCCATTACCAATCAGCCGATTTTTATCCATCGCGGCAATCATTGAAACTACCATCTTTTTAAGACTCTACTTCTTCCTCGTGTTTTCCTGCCCTTATCCCACTCAAGACCTGTGCAGCAAAAAGAATCACTGTCTCTTTAGAGATGCGAGGTACGAGCTTGATTTGATTTTCCTGTTCCCATTCAATTTCAAATTCTTCGACGCTCACAAGTTCGTTAATCCCGCTCCGGATGGTCTCCAGATCGATTTCAAACTGTTCGACGAATTCCGTGAGGTCCAGAGGTTCCTCAGTTTGAAAAGCGAGAACTTCTATCCACAGCCACATTCCCAACCGCCGTGCGGAGTGCGACAGAATTTCGGTTGTATCGACTAAGTGGGTAATCGATGCGAAGCAATAGGCGGCGTGATGCGGGTAATTCATTATAATCTCTTCAAATTCCTCAAAAGCGATTTGAATGAGAAATCCTGCTTCCTCTGGTAGTGTAAGTTCGTCTGAGGCTGAGGGGTTACCGTTCTGCTCTGAATTGCCTTGATTTCGCTTTTTCTTTTTCATGGTTTCCTTAAATTACCGTTATGTTCCCCAGGTCCGGTAGGTGCGGTTTCCCAACCGCACCGGATATCGGTAAAAATTCCCCGATTAAATTCTTAATCTTCATTAGGGATGCTATGTCTATAGATAAGTGGCAACTTGCGTTAGTTAGTAGAATTGGAAGAGACGCGAAAATATGCAATGAAGATCTCCGGTGTTTTGCTAACGCCTAAGCACGTTATATCTTCATGGGGTGCTATCTTCGTAATAGACATTCGTTCAATCCAATTGTCGGGCAGCCTAATCCCTTTTTCACCTATTCCACCTCCGATGTATCCCATTTCTGCTCGTTCTTGGTTGAACCATGTTGTTCTGGGTTTGCCCGGACTGTGCCAACATGCCGTGATTCGGTCGCCTGATCGGAAGATTTTTGCTTGTGTAAAGTTGCCCGCGTCCTTATCACCAATATGCCGAAGATATCTCTCTGGACGAGAGGACATATAGATGCCCTTAAACGGAACTATCTGGGGGGATTCTCGCCATTCCCCGTCAATCCACTTCCACATGACTTGCGTCTTAGTCTTAAAGGGCATCTGCGAAGTAGATTCCATCATAGGGTGGATTACGATATGAAAGATTGCGAGCTCATCCAGTCTGCTCATTCCTTTGAGTTCAAGAGATGCCGACTCCTGCCACGCTCCGATTGGCATAGGGAGTTCCTTCTTTTCGAGAATACGGAATCCATTCTTTTCGGCTATGTCCCCCATATCAATTTCCAATTCCAAGACGTTGTCCTTGAGCTCAAAATTAGCAATTTCTGAATTCGCTGGCAGAATCCAATAAATTGTTATCATGTCTGCTAAGCGCGAAATTGCATATTCATTTTCGTTAGGTTTCCCACAACTGGCAAGTAGCAATCCAATGAGACTTATCAAAACTATCTGCACTTTCATCGGTAACCTTCTCTGTAACGTTATACCTTGAGAATTCTACACAATCATAGGAGCGTAAATAGCCCCGTGGTGTTGGTAGTCTACTAATTGAATGTGTTGCATCTTGAAAGCGTCAATCGACTTGATTTTCGGGTTGAGTTCGAGACGCGGGAGTGGGTAAGATTCCCGCTTTAATTGGGTTTCGACGGCTTCAAGGTGTTCGTGATAGATGTGTGCATCGCCTAAGGTGTGGATGAATTCATGAGGTGTAAAGCCTGTTACCTGTGCTACCATGTGTAGCAGGAGCGAATAGGATGCGATATTAAACGGGACACCTAAAAACATATCGCAACTCGGTTGATACATCTGTAACGACAACTTGCCGTCCGCTACGACGAACTGGAAACACATGTGGCAGGGTGTCAATGCCATCTCATCTAATTCCGCAGGGTTCCATGCCGTAACAATATGTTTGCGGCTATGCGGGTTTGTCTGAAGTTGTTCGATGACTTTATCTAACTGATCGATCGTGCCATTTTCTGTTTTCCACCGTCGCCATTGGACACCGTATATCCGTCCGAGGTAACCGTCACGTCCCCATGCCTCAGC
>JAPOOP010000154.1 GCA_026713385.1 Candidatus Poribacteria bacterium
ACGAAAAGGAAGGTTTTTGACTTCCTGAATATACACCTCAACGCTGTTTTTCGTCAGACGTTTTCCGAGGGTTTCGAGGTGAAATATTATCGATTTTCTACTATTAGCAGGCAAATCCGCCAACTTTGTTTTAGCGATCAGTGCCAGGATACTAAAGTGTCGTATATATGGATCAACATCGGCAGGGAGGGCACCATGCTCTATGAACATCAGTTCAGGGTTGTTCCGGTATAACGTCATGCTGTGTACTTCCAACTGAAGTCTCTCGCGTTCAGGCAACGCGTATCCTTTTGCACCGACAGTCTTAACCTCAATTGAATGCACAAGTTCAGAAAAGGACTTTCGCTCTTCTGGGGTGAGTCTTCCTGAATATTCGTAGAGAGGCGCGAAAAGTTCTCGTGTTTTTGCATAGTTGGCTTGGCGTTGGGCGTACCAGTAGAAGATCACCGCGCACAGAACCATGATACCGAGTATGCCTATCAATAAGATCCGTTTTTTGTTCATCTGCCTATATATCCTGGGATGGATTACTGCCTTTATCGCTCAGCCCGGTCCCCTACAGCGACCCGCTTATGAAGTATACGTTTACTTGGATTTTTGTTACCGAACTCATGTTATAATAACATATTTCTCCCAGAAATTCAAATTCATGCTTTTGTTCAACATGGTAGATGGGATTGCAGACATATCATCCCTCAAATCAGCATCTATGAGACAGTCCCTAAAGATTAACTCCAAAACAATCTAAGACATTACGCCACACTGCAGCAGTCAACTGGTGCCAAAACGCAATCAATACTTTTTGGCTTGGTTGTACACCGAAAAAGAGAACTCCCTTTGGCGGAGGTTCTGAATACCTCATTGGACCATAGGGAGTTTTCTTTTTCTTTCCACAGTGTTTTATTTTATACCGGATTTATCTTAATTGATGATGTGCTAAATGCCGGACGTGCATTCGACACGATAACATTTCTGTTTGAAAACGCTGCGTCCGTTTTCTGAGAGTACATCAGCTGTCTGACTCTTCCAATCGTGCATATCTCTGAAGCGTTCGGATGTCAATATCTAACGATTCAGCTGCCTCGCGGAGCGAGGCGTACTGCTCTACACGTTTTCGGGCAACTGCGCTGAGAATCTGATGCTGGTTCAAATCTCTGATGTTGAGAAACTCCCCTTTTTCGCTCATCCGGGATATGCTTGAAACTTGCAAACTGTTCCAAGATGACGAGGACTGCATCGAGAGTTCGTGCATCATTGTGTGTTGTGTCTCTGGGTGAAGTGTTTCCCATATTGCGTTTTGTGTCTCTGGAGGAAGTGTCTGCCATATGGAGATAAGAGTTTTGATGAACTCTGGATAGATATCCGGGAAATCCTTGGATTCAAGTCTGTCAGTTGTTGCGAGTGCGACAGCCGCTTGAATGGTGCTTCTCAACTGACGGATGTTCCCGGGCCATGCCGCCCGCTCAAGACGAGTGAGTGCCTCTGGAGTAATCCCAATAATATTTTTCCCATATTCGGCACTGAACTCCTTAATAAAAGCGGCGACTAAAGGCGCGATGTCCTCCGGACGCTCCCGTAACGGTGGGAGGTTAAACATCATCCCCTTGAGTCGGTAGTAAAGATCCTCTCTAAATTCTTTTTCCGCAACGGCTTTCTCAATGTCTCGATTCGTTGCGGCAATGATATGGACATCCACCGTCAACTGTCCATTCCCACCGAGACGTGTGAATGTGGCTGTGTCCAGGACGCGAAGGAGCATTTTCTGTGCGTCCAAAGACATTTCTGGGACTTCATCGAGAAAGAGGATGCCCCCATTTGCCATTTCAAACGCGCCTCGTCGCTGCCGGATCGCTCCTGTGAACGCTCCCGCTTCATGCCCAAAGAGTTCACTTTGCAAGAGTTCAGCGGAAAATCGTCCACAGTTGATGGCAATGAAAGGTTGGTCGCGTCGAGGACTGGTTTCATAAATATATCTTGCGATGCCTTCCTTACCGACGCCAGTTTCGCCAGTAATGAAAAGTGGAATGTTTGATTTTACTATCTCCTGCGTTGTTTTATAAATTGTCTGCATCGATGCCGATGGCAGTTGTATGAATGCTGACTGCCGGTTCATAATGTGCTCCTTAAAGTATATATAAATAATTAAGACGAAGAATATATTTAAGTTTGGGCAATTTTAGTCCCTAAAAGCGGATCGCAGCACAGTGCGTCATTACCATGTACAATCTTTATTTGGCTCATAGGAAAAATAACTGCGACGGTCCAAAGCCGGTTTTCCATAGCACATTGTGTTTTTTTTTTAGTTAACGCCAAATTCAATTTTTAGTTGACCTAATATTCGTGCATCTGTAGGAAATACGAACACCAAGTGTTTTGGACGCGCGTATATTGTCTGTATTAAAAGAAAATTTGTGCTGTTCTTGAACGGGACTCAGTTAATTTATGATGTACTGAATTCATTAGTTGATGGCAATGAAAGGTTTGTCGCGCCGAGGACTGGCTTCGTGAATGTATTTGGCAATGCCTTAATATGTAATAAAGGAACGGTTACACGCCATTTGGTAAATCTGGTGGCTTCTTACAGTGGGATGGTTATAAATACGTATGGCAGATCAGCGGATGTCTCAGAACGAATTCGTAGCGTACATCGCTCAGAAGATCAGAACAGGTTATTCGCAATCTCGGGCACCACAATTGATTGCACTGAGCGGGCCCGATTGTGCGGGAAAATCGACGCTTGCTGTTAATGTGCAAGAGCAGTCGAGTCGTCTGGGTTTGGATATAATCTTGCTCTCAATAGATACGTTTCTAATTCCACGTTCTCTACGGACATCGAATGCGTCAGAACCTATTGCATACTTTGAGAATACTTTTGATTACGCCGCGCTTGTGCGGACCCTTGAAACCGCCAGGAACAGATCATCTTTAGCTTCTTCCAACTCGCCGGACATCGTTCTCGTTGAAGGTGTCTTCCTACTACGAAGTGAACTGTGTCATTGGTGGGATCTTACGGTCTGGATAGAGGTCGATACTTCTGTGATTATGGATCGGGCACTTAAGCGTGATAAGGAATACTTTGGTGACGAAGAGACCGTGCGACATGTCTACGAGAATCGATGTTTGCCTGCACAGGATTACCATATACATCGAGATTCACCGAGGCAGAACGCGGACATCACTGCTACATTCGAGAAGGGGGTGTGGACTGTACGCGCATCATTTGGGAAAGAGGATTGAGGCAATCAGAAATAGACACGAAATGAAGAAAAGAGAAGGTTGGGATAACTGCCAAATTCAGATTGAAATTGAGCGGAATCGCCGTTCTTCGGTCGTTTTCCGACGCTAATGAAACCACCGATAGAGAGATGAATATCCTCTGCGACGTTATATGCAATCTGTGGAGCGATCCAGGTTGATGGGTCGGATAGGTTGAACAGTATTTGTCCGCTGAAACTAATGAGTGGTGTCAGCTGATGGGTGAATCCGGGCGCGAGATAGTGCATACCCAGTAGATAAACGCCGCCGCGTATGTAC
>JAPOOP010000386.1 GCA_026713385.1 Candidatus Poribacteria bacterium
AGGCGTTGGAATTTGGTGGTGAAGGCAGCGACGTATTTGTCACTGTTGAAAGCACAGCCAAACTGAATGTGGATGAAATGACGTTTATGGCGTGGGTTAACGCCGAGCATTGGAACGGTACACGCCAGATTGTCGGTAAGTCGGTTCATGGTGGTTGCGGCGGTAGGGTTCAATACGGATTGTTTAGCGAAGGTGGCACCTTCAAACTCCGCTTTGAAACCGAAGCAGGTCGCAACGATATTTCGACCGGTCTACCTGACACCGAGAAATTTATCCATATTGCTTTCACCAACGACACCAAGAAAGGCAAAATCTACATTGATGGCAAGGAAGAAGCTGAAGGGGATGTTCCCGGTAAGCTTGGCGCCAACGACGATCCGTGGCGGATTGGACAGGATTGTGATCGCCTTAACTATGTCTTCGCTGGGATTATTGACGAGGTCCGTCTCTGGAATCGCGCACTGAGCGAGGACGAGATCAATACGTTCATGGAACAAGGCGTGGATGCGCTTGCCGTTGAAGCAGCAGGGAAACTCTCTACAACCTGGAGCCGCCTCAAAGCAGGACGTTAACACTAAAATTCGTAACTTATTTTTCATTGGGCGAGGTTTCCTGGGAATAACACCCAAGCAAAACACCTCGCCTATTTCCATTTTTTTTCTGTAGGGGATTTTTAACCCCGCCGTGTCAATAAAAAATGTCTGAAACTTCAAAAACAATTCCATGCAGAAATTGCAATGCGCAGATCGGGACAGCGACGTTCACTAACAATCTCAAAGTCTGTCCACACTGCGATTACCATCATTATATGAGTGCTCATGAGCGACTCAACCTCATCATAGATGTGGATAGTTTTGAGGAATACGATGCCAATCTTTACTCTATTGATTCGCTGGAATTCCCAGAATATCCGCAGAAACTGGAAAGAGATGTCGCAAAAACTGGGCTCAGATCGGAGATGCTCTCCGGCATAGCCAATGTCGGTGGTTATCCGACTGCTGTTGCGATTGGCGATGTCGGATTTATAGGCGGCACGTGTGGTTCTGTCATCGGCGAAAAGGTTACTCGATGTATTGAGCGCGCACTTGAAAACAAGTTACCGTTGGTGATTGTTTCCGTGAGTGGTGGGATGCGGATGCAAGAAGGCACGCTTGCATTAATGCAGATGGCGAAAACCGCTGCTGCTTGTGCTGAGTATGCTAAATCTGGCGTTTTTTATATCTCCGTTGTCACCGATCCAACGTTTGGCGGTGCGACTGCCAGTTATACATCTCTCGGCGATGTGATTGTTGCTGAGCCGGGTGCTCGGATCGGCTTCGCGGGTCCATTAGCGGTTGCCAGCCTCCGCGAGGAACTCCCTGAAAACTTCCAAAAAGCAGAGTCGTTGCTGGAACATGGGTTCATCGACTCGATCGTTCACCGTGCGAATATGCGTCAGATGCTTATAGATTTGATTGCCTTCGCCTCCTAATGGGTGGAACTGTCTTCTCTCTTCCCATCCGAAAAATAAAATTTGTGCCTTATACCATAAACGGACGTATGAACGGGACATGAAACCGTTAATAACTATGGACGTTAATAGAGATGTGTAACTATGGCTAATTGCGTGGTGTAAAAAATCCGTTCCACTGTATTCACCTTACACATTTCGCTTTTGACGAGAGTTGCTAATACTGTTCTGAAAATTGAGTCTATCATATCAGTGTACTTAGCAATCTGAATATACATAAAATAGGAATTAAACATGCCAAAGTCACTCGTCGTTGTTGAATCGCCGGCGAAAGCGAAGACTATCAAAAAGATCTTAGGTAGGGATTACATTGTCGAATCCTCTGTTGGGCATATCCGCGACCTCCCACCGAAGGAACTTGGTGTCGATATTGAGAATGCTTTTGCTCCCAAATATGTCTTGATTCGGGGGAAAGGGAAGGTCGTGAAGTCCCTCCAAAGCGAAGCGCGTAAGGTCGATAATATCTATCTTGCAGCAGATCCAGATCGCGAAGGTGAAGCCATCTGTTGGCATCTTTTTGAGGAACTGAAAAAGACAAAGAAACCCATCTACCGGATAATCTACAACGAAGTTACCAAAAACGCAATTTTAGAAGCAATCCAAAAACCGGGCGATATTGATATGGCGCTCGTTGATGCGCAACAGGCGCGTCGCGTCTTGGATAGGCTCGTTGGATACCAAATTAGCCCTATTTTGTGGCGTAGTGTCAAACCCGGTCTCAGTGCCGGGAGAGTTCAATCCGTCGCAGTACGACTAATTTGTGAACGTGAAGCAGAAATCGAGGCGTTTAAACCAGAAGAATACTGGACGCTCACAGCAACATTGACCCCGACTGAGGTTCAGCATCTCTTCCCTGCAAAGTTACACAAAATTGGAAAAAAGAAGGGCGAAATTAATAACTACGGGTTTCGTATAGACGAAGCGCGCGCCAATGAACTCGCTGCAGACGCAAAGACACAGGCATATCTTGTTGAAAAGGTCCAAAAGCGGGAGCGGAAACAGAGACCTGTACCACCGTTTATCACGAGTACCTTACAACAGGAAGCGTCTCGGAAACTCCGCTTTGTTGCCAAAAAGACGATGTTTATTGCCCAGGAACTCTACGAGGGATTGGAGATTGGCAGCGAGGGTTCAATTGGACTTATTACCTACATGCGTACCGATTCGACGCGTGTTGCCCAAGAGGCACTCCAGGCAGCGCGAGCGTACATCAAAACAACATTTGGTGAAGAATATTTACCCAATCGAGTTGTTAGTTACCGGAGTAAAAAGGGCGCGCAAGACGCACACGAGGCAATTCGTCCCACCCTACCATTGCGAACGCCGGCAGACTTGAAGCCATATTTGAGTAATGATCAGTTTCGACTCTATGAACTTATTTGGATGCGGTTTATAGCGAGTCAGATGCCCCCAGCTATTTTTGATGGCACAACAATTGACATCCAAGCGGGTACTTATCTCTTCCGCTCTACCGGTTCAGTTATGAAGTTTCAAGGGTTCAGGCGCATCTATATGGAGGGTAAAGATGATCCTGCTACCGATGGTCGTGAATCAGACGAAGAAGATGTCAACTTACCCGACGTTAAAGAAGGGGACACACTTGACTTACGTAAATTAGAACCGAAACAGCATTTTACGCAACCACCGCCTCGTTACAATGAAGCCACGCTGGTCAAAATGCTGGAAGCCAAAGAGATTGGACGTCCCAGTACCTACGCCTCTATTTTGTCAACCATTCAGGACAGAGGGTATGTAACCAAAGAGCGTGGCAGGCTTTTGCCTACAGATGTAGGGAGGCTCGTTAATGAACTCCTGAAACATGGATTTCCCAACATCGTTGACGTTGA
This sequence comes from Candidatus Poribacteria bacterium, assembly GCA_026713385.1. Lineage (GTDB taxonomy): Bacteria > Poribacteria > WGA-4E > WGA-4E > WGA-3G > WGA-3G. Next base: position 3,358 of record JAPOOP010000386.1, read on the forward strand.
ATTCACAGCAAGAATGGAGGATCAGCTGGATGTCATTGCTGATGGCAAAATTAGGTGGGTAGAGACGTTAGGACAGTTTTATCCCGCATTTCAAACTGCCCTTAAAGAAGCCCCCGATAGGATGTATGAAGCTCGAAAGGCGATGGAAGAGCAATCCGACGAAAAATGTGAAAAATGTGGGGACAATATGATCATCAAGTGGGGCAGATATGGACGGTTTCTGGGTTGTGCTAATTACCCAGAATGTCAGAATATCAAGCGTTTAACATCCTCAGATGACGCTCCCGTTGCGGAACCGGAGCCGACCGATACTGTGTGTGACAAGTGTGGGGAACCGATGGTTATCAGAGTAAGCCGCGCCGGTGCAAAATTTCTATCGTGTAGTGGATACCCAAAATGCAAAAATGCGAAGCCGATTCCAATGGGGATTGACTGTCCGGAACCCGATTGTGACGGCTACCTTGGTGAACGTCGTAGCCGACGTGGAAAGGTGTTTTATGGCTGCAGCAACTATCCGAAGTGTGAATTCTCGACGTGGGATAAACCTGTGCCAGAACCTTGTCCAAAATGCAACGCGCCGTTTCTCCTTGAGAAGACGGAAAAGGCGAAAGGTAGTGAAGTCGTAACCACGCGTCGCGTCTGCCGCACATCAGAGTGTGACTATACAAAAACGGAGGAATAGTTGTCAGTTATCAGTTGTCGGTTATCGGTTAAGAGGGGGTTTGTTAAACCAGAGTCCTTTTTAACTGAAGACTGAAGACTGAAAACTATAAAAAATGATACAGTTGCACCAGGTCAGTTTCAGTTATGGCGAACTTAGCGTGCTTGAGAAGGTGAGTTTACGCGTGGAGCGCGGCGAATTTGTGTTTCTCGTCGGTCCAAGTGGTTCTGGCAAGACAACGCTATTGC
>JAPOOP010000601.1 GCA_026713385.1 Candidatus Poribacteria bacterium
AGTGTTTCAGCATCAATACTGGTGCGTTTGGAAAGTTCGGAAACCCCACCTTGTGATGCTATAAAGACCCGAAGTTCCTTCAGAAAAAAAGACAAATCACTGTCAACACGGTATTCCTCCAATGTCAATTGGAGATAGTCAATTGCTGCCTCTCGATCATTAGCAAGTCTTCTAATTTGATACTCGCGCCAGTTCCCCATTTCTCTCATTGATGTGTCTCCTCATATTCTCGCCAATAGACCTTCGCGAGTTCAATATCCTGTTGTTGTGATGCTTTGTCTCCACCACAAAGCAGAAGGACGAGTGTATTTTCAATTTGACGGAAATAGATGCGATATCCTGGTCCAAAGTGCAGACGCAATTCAAAGATACCTCCACCGACAGATCGGTAATCACCAAAATTGCCATCTTCAAGTTTCGCAAGCCGTTTGTCAATTCTGTTTCGCGTCTTTTTATCTCGAATGGACTCAAACCATTCAGTGTAAGGTTGTCTACCATTTGGACCGCTGTAGTATTGTATTTCTATTGGTTGTCCGTCCCTATTGACAATCGTTCCATACCCGCTATGCAATGAAAAATAATAAAAAATATACAGTTCGTTGATTGGTAATTATACTTCATTTTTTATTAAAAACGCAAGGTATATTGGCAATTTCGGAATTGCTCAGATAATTGCAGTTGACATGCTCACGGTTTTCCTATAAAATATGTTCAATACAACTTTCAGAGCGTTCTAAGCGCGTGTTCCAGATTGATTTGTAGAGGAGATGATGATATAAGATGGCTAACAATGTTTTTCCACCAGCAGAAACTGCGTATCCAATCGCTGATGCGCATGTCAACAGCTTAGAAACATATCAGGCACAATACACCGAATCAATTCAAGATCCCGAAGCATTTTGGGCAACGATCGCCGAACGATTGATGTGGTATCAGAAATGGGATACCGTTCGAGATTACGATTTTATTAACGGGGAAATTAAATGGTTCGATGGCGGCACACTGAACGCTTGCTACAATTGCCTCGATCGGCATATAGAAGCCGGGCACGGCGATGCAACCGCCATTATCTGGGAAGGGAATGATCCCTCCGAAGATAAAACTTTCAGTTACACTGAACTCCTCGCTGAGGTCAAAAAGTTTGCCAATGTCCTGAAGGCACAAGGCATTGAAAAAGGCGATCGCGTCTGTATCTACTTACAGATGGTTCCAGAGCTGGCAATCGCGATGTTAGCGTGTGCCAGGATTGGTGCTGTCCATTCTATCGTCTTTGGCGCATTTTCAGCGGAATCCCTCCGAGACAGGATTAATGACTCGGCATGTAAACTGCTAATTACGCAGGACACCGCACTGCGGGGTCCCCGTAGTGATATACCGATGAAGGTAAACGCCGATGCCGCTGTTGCGGAATGTCCATCTATTGAAAAAGTCGTCGTCGTGGAGCGCACTGGCGATGCGGTCGATTTTGATGCGTCACGAGATATATGGTGGCATGAAGCGATGGAAGATGCCGATGCCGAATGTGAACCAGTAGTTATGAATGCGGAAGACCCGCTTTTTATCCTGTACACCTCCGGCTCGACTGGAAAACCGAAAGGTGTTTTGCATACGACAGGTGGTTACCTCGTCTACACGTCTTACACACATCAACAGGTTTTTGACTATCACGAGGGCGATGTCTACTGGTGCACAGCCGATATAGGTTGGATTACTGGGCACTCTTACATTATCTACGGTCCACTTGCAAATCGTGCGATTAGTGTGATGTTTGAAGGTGTGCCAAACTATCCGGACTTTGGACGCTTTTGGCAGGTCGTTGAGAAGCACGACATTAATATCTTCTATACTGCCCCGACAGCACTGCGCGCACTGATGAAAGAAGGGAATACATGGGTCGAAAAGTACGACAGATCCACGCTCAGACTGCTCGGTACGGTCGGTGAACCGATCAAAGAACCGGAGTGGCTGTGGTACTACAATATAGTCGGTGAGGAACGGTGTCCAATCATAGATACATGGTGGCAAACCGAAACGGGTGGAATTCTGATGACACCACTGCCTGCTGCGACACCACTGAAACCCGGCTCGGCAACCTTCCCGTTCTTCGGAATTGAACCGGTGATACTTGATGAAGCTGGTAACGAAGTGGAAGGGAACCCCGCAACCGGCTATCTCTGTATTAAAACGGCGTGGCCCGGCATCATGCGAACCGTCTACGGCGACCATGAACGGTTTTTGGACACCTATTTCCGCCGGTTCCCCGGCTACTATATGACAGGCGATGGGGTCCTACGCGATGAAGATGGCTATTATTGGATTACAGGACGCGTGGATGACGTTTTGAATGTCTCTGGGCACCGATTAGGCACAGCAGAGGTCGAAGGTGCAATCGGGCAACACGAGACAGTGGCAGAAGCCGCAGTCGTCGGTTATCCGCACGACATCAAGGGACAAGGCATCTATGCGTATGTTACGCTCATGACGGGTGAATCCGCATCTGATACGGTGGAAACAGGCATCAAACAGGCAGTCCGACAACAAATCGGACCTATCGCCACGCCTGATAAAATCCAGTTTACCCCTGCCCTGCCAAAAACGCGATCAGGCAAGATTATGCGGCGTATCCTCCGGAAAATCGCGGAAGGCGACATCTCCAACCTCGGTGATACCTCCACCCTCGCCGATCCAACAGTGGTTGACGCTTTGGTTGAAGGCAGACGGTAGAAATCACGATGTCCGTCGTGTTGATAAAATCAAAGGGGTAGTCTGCAACAACGGCGCAGGCGGATTTAACGCACCCCTTTGATAGTTCTAACGTCCGTTATTTACCCGCAAGGAAAAATTAAAAATTGGCATCAGCACAGAAGATAGTAAATGAACTAATAAAACAGGGGATCACCCACGCTGTAGGCGTTCCAGATAACGGTAGTGCCCGAATTTATGAACTCTTACGATCAGAGCCTGGTATCGAAGTTATCACGGTCACCCGCGAAGGGGAAGCCTTTGCCATTGCATCAGGGTTGTACGTTGGTGGCAAAAAGCCTGTTATCATCATCCAAAATACAGGATTCTTGGAATCAGGCGATGCCTTCCGCGGTACCGTTGTCAACATGCAGGTCCCAGTAGTGGTATTTATTGGATATCGCGGGTACCACAACCGAGACAGAAATGGACAATGGGTCGATTCTGTAGCGACTTTCCTTGAACCGACGTTGAAAGCATGGAATCTCTCTTATGAGATGCTTGAAACAGACTCGGATGTTCCCTGCATCACGAGAGCATTTGAAGAAGCTTCAGAGACTTCACTACCAACAGCGGTGCTTTTAATCGGACATTCTACATAGCAACTTTCGCCTATATTTCGACCGTTTGGAACAAACAAGAGGATTCTTGTGCTGATACCTATAGCGTTCTGTTCCGGTAATTGAGAGTGCCTCGCGCGATTTTTTACGTGAAATGATGACGCAATTGCCTCGTAGCGTTCCATTTTCCCGTAAAATTCTGTTAAAATCCTTGTTTTTTCGGGTTTTTTGGTGAAATGTCGCTTTTTATTAAACATTTTACTTGACAAAACGTTCTAACATAATGTATCATTAATTTTTGTTTTTGTTTTATCAAAATTTTATAGAAGGAGCGGAGAAAGATGGAAGCCGAGTTTTTCGGTGAAACAGCAAGTATTGAAAGTGTTGATCCATACATGGATGCAACATATCCACCAGATGAGGCAGAACCCTCAGAAAGTTATAAAGGTAGCGATCAAAGTGCTTTAACGAGTTGGCTTCGTAGCGTAGCAGGTCACCGTCTGTTAACCCGCGAGGAAGAAGTTCAATTAGCAAAACGGATTGAAACCGCAGAAACTAAAGCACTAGACGAGCTATTAGAGGTCTTAGTGGAAGTAAGCCTATTATCACGCGAGAAGAAAGCGCAACTGGCAGAACACATTGAAGTCCTAGAGGCTAAAGCACTAAATGAACTATTAGAGGCATTAGTGGAAATAAACCTAATATCTCGCGAGAAGAAAGAGCAACTGACAGAACAAATTGAAACTGGCAGGAGCGAAACAAGAAAAGCACTGGTAAGCGAATTACAAGACGCACTGGTGACAGGTGACTCACTATCTGAGAAAGAAAAAGATAAACTGACGAAACGGATTGGAGTAGCGGAGAGCGAAGCACGTAGGGCACGAGATGAACTTGTCCAAGCGAATCTACGACTCGTAATTTCTATCGCAGTTAAATACCAGGGTCACAACGTTCCACTCGAAGATTTGATTCAAGAAGGAAACATCGGACTGATTAAAGCAGCAAGCAAGTTTGACTATAAGAAGGGTTTTAAATTCAGTACGTACGCGATTTGGTGGATTAAACAAGCAATTATGCGTACGCTTGACAATTTTTCCCGTTCCATTCGATTACCTTCCTACGTAGTCGCAAAAATGAACAAATTCGATGCCGTCTACGCAACATTGTGTCAACAACTACAACGCGAGCCGCGGCGCGACGAAATAGCAGACGCTTTAGACTTGACAGTGAAACAGGTCGAAGAAATTTTAACGTTTAACGCTGACGCTATCTCAATGGATTTACCACTTAGCGACGAACGTTCTGCTGCCACATTAGGCGATTTAATTGAAGACCCAACAACGAGTGGGGAAGACGGTCCAATCGCAGAAATGATTAATCAAGATTTGACCGCGCAATTTCTTAAAAAACTGCCAGAGCGCGAGCAGAGAGTACTGAAGATGCGCTTCGGACTTGAGGACGGAGAACGGAAAACACTCCGAGAAATCGGCGTTGCTTTGGAGGTTACCCGAGAACGAGTTCGACAACTGGAAATAGATGCAATCAAACGATTGTATGCCCATTACGACTCAATGGGGGAATCTCGGTCAGATCAACAATCCTTGGCAGGAAAAACCGCTGCATAACACCGCTCACGGAAGGCAATTATGAAAAATTTCTTGAAGAAGCTCAAAGGCACTGAAACCGCTTTGCTGACAGTCACAGAAGCCGCACAAGAGAAAATTCAGGCAGTGATAGAAAGCGAAGAGGCGGAAGTTGAAGGACTACGCATTAGTATTCAGGGTAGAACCGCCACCGCTTTCCAATACAGCCTTGGTTTAGCCACTGAAGCACAAGCAGATGACATTGTTGTTGAATGCGAGAATTTTAATGTACTCGTCGACGCAGAAAGCGCGCCTGACATTAAAGGTACTGTCATTGACTATGTCGATGACCTAAATTCGAGCGGATTCAACATTGAGAATCCAAACACACCAACATGGGACAATTCAAAAGCACAAGAGGTTCAGAAGCTCATTGATGAACGGATTAACCCGGCGGTTGCGGCACACGGTGGACAGATAGAACTCCTAAATGTCGAGGATGATGCTATATACATCCATATGGGAGGCGGCTGCCAAGGCTGTGGTATGGCAAATGTCACACTCAAACACGGCATCGAGGCAATGATTCAAGAGGTTTTTCCTGAGATTAAACACGTGATTGACACCACCGATCACGGTGCCGGGGATAACCCGTACTATTCCCCAAGCAAGGGATAACACAAATGAAACGGGCGGATGTCACCATCCGCCCGATTTTATTTTTAACCTGATACAACGTGTGCACCCAAGTTGTTCGCTTGCGTAACAAAACAGGAACCACCATCCGGAAGCGTTTTTAGGAATGCTTCGGTGTCACATTTTAATTTATCAATATCCTCACCCATCACGCAAATTGCCGACCCCCAACTGCTAACCCCCGCGCCGAAAATTCCACTGTCGCGTAAGAAGTCAAGAGTCAATCGGAGTTCAGCACCTTGTGCGTCAATTTCCACTTTTTTCCATCCAAACGTTTGAATTTGATTTAAGGCTTTGCCAAAGGTAGACATATCTCCTTCAACCAAGGCAGGAAGGACCTGCATCAATAGGATATGTGAAAGTTTCTGTGCAACCCATTCCGGTTGCGGACACAGCGTCTGAAACAACTCAATCTCTTTATCACCATAAATCCGTGAGCAATTCGGCATGACAATTAGCAACGGCACCTCTGGGAATGAGTAACGGAGTAAAACCGGAGGTGGTGAAATATCTCCAAGGGCAGAAGAAGGGAGGAATGATGACTTCTGTTCAGGGAAACGATGTCCGCCATCAACAATGAACCCACCCGTCCCGAATGCCGCAACACCAATACCTGAAGTGCCACCACGTCCAACAACTTTTGCCAATTCTTGGACATCTAACCCAAGTCCATATAGCACATTGACTGCGTGTGCAACACCAAGAGAAAGTTGCGTTCCAGATCCGAATCCACAATGCATCGGGATTTCAGATTGAAATGTTAATTTAATGCCGGGGAAGGGATAGGTTTTTTGAAATCGCTCAAGTACTGCAACAGCCCGATCACGGTATACAGAAGATGGTAGATGAATTTCGGTTGCTTGCTCAGCAACAATTTGAAAATTGGGATTAGCAATTGCGAGACCGAATCCACCATCAATCCGTCCCAATGCACCGTTCAAATCAAGTAGAGAAAAGTGTAAGCGGGACGGAGTGGTAATTTTGACGTGGTGCATAGTTGTGTCGGGTCACTGCGGACTTTCCGTAGATTAGCCAGCTGCCTCACCATGGTCCCCATTTTGTCTGACATCTCGCTCGATTAAACCGTCACGAATATGGAGGACTCGTTTGGCATGTTCAGCGACTTCAGCCTCATGCGTCACCATGATGATGGTATTTCCCTCATCGTTCAAACGGTTGAAAATCGCCATAATTTCGGTGCCAGAACGGGTATCCAGATTACCTGTCGGTTCATCAGCAAAGATCATCGAGGGCCTATTGACTAAAGCCCGTGCAATCGCTACACGCTGAATTTGTCCACCAGACAACTCTGTTGACTTGTGATCGACTCGGTCCGCTAAGCCTACCGCTTCCAAGGATTCAAAGGCACGCCGTTTGCGCTCTTTTCTGCCCAAACCGGAATAAATAAGTGGTAATTCAACATTATTGAGTGCACTCGTTCGTGGCAGCAGATTAAACGACTGAAACACAAAACCGATCTTTTTATTCCGAATGTCAGCCAGACGATTATCCGAAAGTCGCCCGACCTCTTCACCTTCAAGGAAGTAGTCTCCCGATGTCGGTGTTGCGAGACACCCCAGAATATCCATCATAGTCGATTTCCCGGAGCCCGATGGTCCCATAATCGCGATGAATTCGCCTTGTGTTACAGTGAAGCTCACACCTCGTAAGGCATGCACCTGCACATCGCCCATTTGATAGACTTTTGTTAAATCTCTTACATCTATTAACACAGTGTCTCCTCCTTAACCTTACAAAGGTAAACCAATAGACCAGAAATACAACTTAGCATGTATATGTTAACTTATTCTTTCTCTTCCTCTTCCTCTGTATCTGTTTGTCCCTTTGTTAATTCTTGCATAGAAGGCACAAAAACGCGGTCCCCCTCCTTCAAACCACCAGTAATTTGAAAGTGGGTGTTATTGCGCTGCCCAATTGTAATGTGAGTTTTGACACCTTTTTGTTCTTTTTTATTTTTACTGGGTTCACCCGTATCTAACATAACAAAGTATTGCCGCTCACTGTTAACTTCAGCCTCTATATTAGAAAGGATATCTTGCCCGGAAACAACAATGGAAATCTCCATTGGACCGTTCTGCAAGCCTTTCTGCGTACCTTCGAGTAATATTTCAAGATTGCCACGGGTTTCCTCTGAGTCAATCTTTCCGACTCGTCCATCGAACTCTTTCCCGATCAAATTTCGGATCTTGAGTTCCTGACCTTCCCGAAATTGTCCAAGATCCGCCGAATTTACATTTGCCTTAACAGTGAACACCTTTGGACTCAGCACAGCAGGTATTGGAAGTTGAAGGATATCGGATTCTTCAAACACAATGATGTCAACATCCGCAGACATACCAGGCAGAAGTTCTGGCGGCGAACCAATGACCTCTACATCTACCTCAAAGGTGATGACAGAACTCTGATTCTGAGGACCTCGTGGGGTCGCACTCGGTGAAATCTCGCTGACCCTCCCCGGAAATACCTGACCCGGATAACTATCAACACTAATTTCGGCGCGTTGTTCCTCACTTATTTTCCCAATTTCTACCTGATTTATCTGTGTCCTCACAATCATCTGATTGAGGTCGGCAATACGCATAATTGCATCGCCACGTGAAAAAGCGGAACGCCCCGAGGTGATAATTTCTCCCTCCTCAACAGTGAGACGCGTAACCGTCCCCGCTATAGGAGCTATGACTGTCGTCCATGCATAGCGTTCATGTTGCGACTCAAGCTGACTTTGTGCTTGGAGCAAACTCGCCTCTGCGCCAACTCTGGCATGACGGGTTAATTCCTTTTCTTCTTCAGTCGTTTCTTCCAATTGACGGAGCCGTGTGCGAGCGTTCTCCAATTCCGCTTCCAATTGCTTTTTCCGGGCTTCTTCCGATTCTTTAAGGGTCAGTACATTCTTTCTACTGAGCTCAAGGGTTGATTCTCGACTCGAAATCGCTTCTTTCCGGACATTGATATTTTCTTTCTGGGACTTAACGGTTTCTTTTTGGGACTCGACCTCTTTCTGTGCGTTTTCATACTGCGATCTCGCCCCGGCGAGTTGGTTTTGTGATTCCTCTAACGTCCGCTTGGAAACTAATTTCTTATCAAACAGTTCTTTGTTTCGATCGTACTCGGACTTCGCTGTTTCAAGCGCCACCTTTGCGGATTCAACACTCGTTTCCGCCCGATCAGACATGAATCCTGCTTGTAATAAAGCAATCTCAGCCTGCTTTAAGCCAATCTGATCGCGGTTGAGGTCAATTTGTGTAGTCGCTACTTGTGTTTCTGCTTCGGTAATTCGTTGCTGTGTCGTTGCAACAAATGAATCCAAAGTCGCCTGTGCCACAGCGACAGAATTGCGTGCTTGCGCAAGACCACTTTCTTGCTGTTTTTCAGTAATTTGAATTTGGAGTTCTGCCCGTTGAAGTTGGGCATTTTGGGCATCACGATTCGCCTCTGCTTGTTTCCTTTGTTCCAGAATTTGCTCATCATCAATTCGGAGCAAACGATCTCCCAATTTAACCTCGTCTCCCTCATCAACGAAAATCTCAACGATCTCGCCCTCCACGTTCGAGCGGACATCCACCTCAAGGAAGGAACGTAAATTACCAGACTCACGCACCCGAACGCGGAATTCACCACGGCGGACAATTTCCTGTTTGTCCTCAGCTTCCTTCTTGTTTTGACCGAAACTGAAGTCCATCCGAGTAGCACCAATTGCCCCAACAGCAATAACAACTAAGGCAACTGCTCCAATGATAATCCACTTCTTTTGAGCTTTCATGGCTACTGTAACACTCCCATTGCATCTTGTAAACGGATTTGTGCGATTTTGTAGTCGTAGAATACATTGACCTCATTTGTCAATGCTTGCGCGTAACTTGTTTGGGCATCAAGGAGTTCAAGCAAGATCGCTTTGTCAACATCAAAACGCCCTTGAATGACATCTAAACTGAGTCGAGCATTAACAACCTGTGTCTTGGAAATATCTACCGCTTCTTCACTACGTTTGAGGTTCAGATAAGACTGTCTGACAGACAGCGCGACACTCCGTTCCAAGTCGCTCGCACTTTCGCGCGCCTGTTCCAATTGCATACCCAACTCTTTGACCCGATTGCCCAACACCCCTCCATCAAAAAAGGTGAAATTTAGTGAAACACCGGCACTCCAACTTCGAAAGTCAGAGAAATTTTCGCGCTCACGGAGGTAATCATCAAGGTTAACGTTATAGTCAACATCGGCGTTCAAACGGGGCCAGCGCTGTAATTTTGCGAGGGTCAATGACCATTCTTGTGACCTCAATTGCGCTTGCGTTTCTTGAAATTCTGGGCGATTGTCAAGTGCTATCTGGATAGCTTCCTCAACCGATACCCCTATCCGCTCAATCGTGCCACGTTCTTGGTACAAGCGGTAGGATTCATCAATACCAACTGGCAGCAATATACCCGGATCTAATCCAAGGAGGCGGGGTAGTGTTGCCTGTGCTACTTGAAGCGAATTGCGATTGCTCAACAGTGCCAGCCTATCATTTGCCTCGCGCACCTCAGCAGTAGCAACATCTGCAGGAATAAGGGAACCTGCTTCCACAAAATCCCTCGTCCGCTGTGTATTCTCCTGGGATCTCGCCAAAATCTGTTCGCTTACATTGACGAGTTCCTGTCTTTTGAGCACATCGTAATAAGCCTCAGTAATGTTAAGAATCAACCCTTGTTTAATAATTTCATTGCGGCTGATAGTAGCATTTAGGGTTTCTTTGGCTTGAGCGAAACCGCCTTCCCGTTGTCCATTATCCCAAATTGTATATTGTCCGCTCAGCCCTAAATCGTAGTTTTCGGGTTCAAACCCGAAGTCGATTCGGTCAGAAAAATCGTAAACACCGTTTGAAAAAATACGTGGAAAATAGTCAGCGCGCGCAGTTTTTACCCGAAGTTCCTGTATAGCAAGATTCAAACGCGCATTTCGCATATTCGTCGATCTTTCTAAGCCTACTTGGACACATTGTTCAAGTGTCAAAGGCTGAGTTAAATCAACTTCAGCGGCAGGTTGCTGTGCACTCACACAAAAAACGACTGCAAATTGAACAGTGAGGATGAATTTTAAAAGCAAACTTCTGAAACCTGCATGGCGCGCTCCTTTGAGCTTTGACAAAACAATGAACATAACTTTCCCGTGAATCATTAACATCTCCTTGTCCGTTCCAACATTTGTAGACGCGCTCCCTCGCGGACGTCTGGTGTCGGTTTTAACACTTTCTAACAG
>JAPOOP010000680.1 GCA_026713385.1 Candidatus Poribacteria bacterium
CCCATTCATGCGTCCATCTCATACCTGCCATGACGTTCTTTTTGTAGTCAAGTTCGAGAACAGTGAGAAGTTTTCCGTTGCTTTGCATGACTTCGTTGAGTTGTTGCGCAGTCGCGCGGCCACCGGAGCTGTAGGACAGCAGAATCCAGCGGGCTTGCGTTTCTCGGATTAACTTTGAAATCGCTTGGACAGCGATGAATTGTCCGTCATCGTTGCGCCGGAATTCCTCAAATACAGACACGGCGAGGGGATCTGATGTATCCTTTCGCCGTTTTGCTTTGCCGAAAAGGGTGGGGTTATCGAAGAGCACAACGCTCTTCCAGAGGTGGTAATATGCAGCGTATCTGACACGGGATGGCGGCATCTTTTCGTTGTTTGAGCCGTAAGGCGGATCGAAGTAGGCGAGGTCAACGGAGATACGCGGCACGAGTTCAAAGATGTCGGTTTGATGGACCTGGTGATCTCCTTCTGATCTGAAAACTTCCGGCACCTCAAGCACTAACTCTTTATAGGAACGGGGTGCCCACGCTTTGAGATACGCGGAAAAATGACCGAGCGTGCTATCAACCCGGTCGAGTGCGAGGATCAGGCTCGTGAGTGCGACTGCTTTTTTGATCGGATCAAGTTTAAGGGTTTCGATTTCTTGCCGAATCGCATCTAATTTACGGGTGTTGTGGTGTTGCCACGGTTTTTTGAGTCCATCTTCCTGAATTGCGCATCCACCGTTAGTATGTCCGCCGTAATGTTCCGTGAACCAACCGTCAATAGGTGGCAGTGCGTTCAGGTGATTGATGAGCGGTTGATATGCTTCTTTCGGTTTTGTGTTGAGGAGGTAGCACGTGCCGAAGACTTTGGACCACGGGGCAATGTCGTTACAGATAACGGTGTAGCCGAGTTTAGCAAGTGCCTGCGAGACGCGCGTTGTGCCTGAGAACCCATCCAGTATTGTTTTGGCATTGACCTTTTTGACGAGTTCCAAGACGTGTGGGATCAGTTTCAGCTTGGATCCGATGTATTTGATGCTTTGTGTGGGCGGAGTATGAAGAAGCGTTTGGGGCATGGGTTTATGCTGATAGTGTGTATCGTCTGAATCGCGGATTGACACGGATTTTACAGATTTCACGGATTTCAGAAATCACGAGATGCAATATATCTTCTTTTTCAAAGTAGGTCATCTTTGGCTTATTCATCAGCTAACCTATCCATCAGCCTTCTCCACTTTGTCATTTTCAGGATCGTAAAGACGGTATACTCCCTTCTCCACCAACCAGTATCTATCTTCACCTTTAGGATAGTTACGCCGCGATTGGAAGTTAACACAACTCCCCCTTATCCGATTTCTTGGACTACTACTCTTCGCTAAATCAGGATACTTCTCAGAAAGGATTTGTTCAATGTCTATGAGAGTGAATTTAACGTTTGGATCTCCTTTTGTAAATTCCTGGACGGCTTCCAATGTTATATCTTCTATTGGTGGATGATCACTCGGTGGCCGCGGAGGAGAGGAAGGACGTTCTCGTTGTTGCGCTTTAGGCACAACAAAGTCCTCATCTCCAACGATTGTTTCTGTGCTAACGACGACTTCACCTGACTCTGTTTGGAATATAGAGACGGCTATGCAGCTGATATCCATACCGTGTGAAGTTCGGAGGAAACGACACACACTCGCCACCCGCGGCTGTATTTCTTCTGCAACTACAAATAAACGCAACTTCTGCTTGAGGGGCGGGAGTTCGTCGGTTTCATGCATGTCAAACATCTCCCTGAAGGCATCGTCGAAAGTTTTTCCTCTGAATTCATCGCGTTTTTGAAAATAATCATCTGCAATGTCATGAATCTGCTCTGGTGAAAGATCATCTGCCCATGCAGCATAGTCAAGTATTTGTGCAACGACATCGCGTGGCGTCCGTCCCTTCTTCAATTCAGCGATGACGAGGTTCCCTTCAGAATCGACCCCAAGTAGGTCAGAAAAGATAGTACCACCTTCATCTGTGACACTTGTTTGTCGCCCGATCCAGAGAAAATCCTCTTGCGCAAGCGTCTGTCGCGGGCTGTTTTCGAGCCAATTCTCCAGATGTTTTTCAAGCTCAAGGTTTGTTTCTTGCGCAATGACAAGCTCTGCTTTGGACATGTCATTCTCATCTGATTTTTCTAATTTAAAAAGAGGCATTGTCTCTCCTTAAAATCTATTCAAAAAGTTGCGCGACCGGACATGCAAAGCCTTCAACGACATCCTCACCTGTCAATGTGTCTTCACGCGTAAGCACCGTGAAATCCGTTTCAGAGCGGTAAACCATGACCGTCTTCGCGACGGGTTCAATCAC